>JBNJLU010000255.1:0-3688 GCA_050591185.1 Candidatus Nitrosocosmicus sp. | reverse complement strand
ACTGAAATGAAACTAACACATCTAAAATACGAAAATTTGAGTTATGCAGCAAAGCATTTAGACTTTATAAAATAAATTTTGCACTTTGCGCATATGGTTCAAAAACCTTTTTTTAGAAAAACTATACATGCTAATTAATTCTTTATACAGGAATTTTTTTCGTTATCGAATTGATAAACTGCTATAGATCCTGTTAAAACTACTATTGATGTTATAGCGGTCTTGGATAAAAGTAGTTTAAAAAAAAGGATGGATCCAATTGATGAGATTTTGAAAATAATTTAATGGATAGAATCAATATTTTAGGTGAAGGCGATGTATAGATCAAAGGCAATTCATCAAAAAATATGGCCACTACGTCTTATATCGGTGATAGCGTTATTCTTTGTTTAACAATAGTGTTATAATATTAAATGAAGACTTTAGCTTTAATAACTACATAAACCCGTTTAATAAAATAATTGTATTTTAGCCAAGTTCAAATAGATAGTATTCCAAAACAAAACAGTATACGGTAAAACTATTTTATTAATATTAATCTACAAATAAATGTCATCAAAGAATTTTGAATTTGTGAATGGTTTCAATAGAGAATATTTTGATAATGTATCTAACAGTAAGGATATTGAGCATTCAAAAAGTTATTTTATAAATAACTTGCAAGATAAATCTTTTGCGTGATATTTGTAATGGATAATTATGGTGTTAAATTTGATATGTTCTATGAGAGAAAGCCTAACTTTGGAGAATTAAGACAATAAAGTTACCTTTAAATGGTAATATAAAAATTAATTTACAGGGCCTGTTTTTTGCTTTTCCATGTATTTCCTTGACAGTATCATGTTTCTGAGCTTGTGTATCCCGTATCCAGTTTTAGATGAAATAAAAATTTTATTAACAGCAGAAATATTCAGATAATTTACAATTTTACTCATTTCATTTGACGTAATGTTGTCTGCTTTGCTTAATACTACATATACCTTGGACTTGTCCACTTTTAACTCATTCAGTGTCTGCCAACAGCTATAATATTTTATTCCAATATTTTCAATATTCTCAGAGCAATCAATTAAAAGTAGTATCAAGTCTGCTACAAGCGATTCTTCTAATGTTGATTTGAATGCGTCAATCATATAATGTGGAAGTCGACTAATAAAGCCAACCGTATCTACAATTAATATTTTTTCATCTCTTTCAACATCTGCGGAATTTAAAACCTGCAGGGATCTCATGGTGGTGGAAAGTGTCGTAAACAAATCTGATGATATTTCTTTGTTCTCTTTGGTAAGGAGGTTGAATAATGTAGTTTTACCGGAACTAGTGTACCCAACTAGAGAAACGATTGGCATCCCTTTTTTCAATCGCTGTTCATGATACACTTGACGCTTTAGGTGAACATCTTTTAATTTTTCTTTAATAAATGACATCTGCCTTTTTAGATCCCGAAATTGAACATCTACTATATATTCGCCCATTCCTCCCTTTCCAGCTCTTTCGTTGCTTTTGCTCATCATTTTTGCTTTGTCTCGAACTCGTGGCATGTTGTACCGTATTTCTGCTAACTGTATCTGTAGTTTTGCTTCCACTGTTGTAGCTCTAGAATAAAAAATATCAAGAATTAGTTTTTCTCTGTCAATTACCTGAATTTCTAAAATCTGCTCTAAATTAAATATTTGCCTCGAACTTAAATGTTCGTCAACTATTATTTTTTGTATGTCTTTGGATTCTTTAACAAATTTTTGAATCTCTTCAGCTTTACCTAAACCCATGCCATATTTTGCGTGGTTTAAATATTTTTGAGTATAAACCTTGACAATTTTATTTTCTGGAACTGATTCAACTAAGCTCTTTGCTTCGTTTATCGTAAAATCGATAGGATAGGAGACTAAAATTACTTTGGTAAATTTATCCAAATCTCGACAAATCCACTAAATCTTGGAGGGTGTTCGTTTTCATGTCCTTTTGAGCGGATGTGCTTTGAATTAATGTGTAAAGATGCTGCTATTGTTGATACTTTATTTTTATCATTGTTTGCACCTTTATTACTATAATTTCCATTGATTTTTTCACAATTTTTGCATTTTATCGTATGCATTGGCGTTATTTGTTATTCATCCTCTATCTCAAATATTGAGCAATCATGTTATTATACTTGGTTAATGTGTCTGATTGTAGAAAAACCTAAATCAACAAGGCTAATTTGGTTTATTGAAGGATTCTTTATAAAAACTGTAACTTTTTATAATGAAAAAGCGTATTTAATACTAATTACCTTAACACCAATAAATACGCTGGAATGTGCTTTGTTGCATAACTCAAATTTTCGTATTTTTTAGATGTGTTAGTTTCATTTCAGTAAGAGGAATAATCGATATTCGTATCATGCTGATATGTAATCTATTATAAATTGACGAATTTCATAGTTATGCAACAAAGCACTGGAATGGATAAAAACTGATAACGTTATTCTTTGCCAAACCATGTTACTAAAATGATCCAAAAGAAGAACTTTAGAATTTGGCTTTATGATAGTTTGTTGCATCTTCACAATAAATTTATTATCACAATAAGTTTAGATGGGTGGTGGTTTATCGGGAATGCAATTTAAATCTTATCTATTTGACAAAAAAACTTTCAATAGATAATTATTGTGAATTGATGTCAATACATCATCAATGTATATTTTTTCTGCTCGATATTTGATTTAGATTTAGGTTTAGATGTAAGCAACATAAATTATCTTTATCCCTGAATTCATTCATTAACAATCCTAAAATCAATTCTAAAGATGAATGGTCATCAGAGCGGCATTCTCTGGGTTTTTTGAAAAAAGCTGATAAAATGCATCATAGATCGGAAGGTGAGAATACTTTATTTGACCATATCCCAAAGGGGGCAATTCGGGTATTGGACCTGGGAACAGGTGATGGGAGACTATTGAGATTGCTAAAAAACCAACGACCAGATATCCGTGCAGTTGCCATGGATGTTTCTCCTATAATGCTATATTCAGCAAGGAAAAATTTTGCCAATGACTCCGACATAGAAGTACTGGAACATGATCTTGACTGTACTTTACCAAATATGGGAAATTTTGATGCGGTTATCTCCGGCTTTACAATACATCACTTAATTCATGAACGTAAGCGTTCAATTTATAAAGAAATTTATGATATCCTCAACCTTGAAGGGGTATTTTGTAATTCTGATAACGTTGCTTCACCCCCAGAAAAACACCATATCCGATTTCTTTTTGCAATAGGTTTTACACCTGAAACTGAAAGTAAATCTGATAATTTGCTATCTATGGAAACACAACTAACATGGCTAAAAGAGGTAGGATTCAAAGATACTGATTGCTACTGGAAATGGATTGAAATGGCGCTTTTAATCGGATACAAGTTATAGATACGGATAAAAAATAGCAGTATTTTTATATCCATTTTCCCGAATTATAGTTTTAGGATGATTTCAGATATTTATTGACAAAATCCTTTTGAGAATACCAACAGATACAGATTATTCTTTTTTATGGTAACCTTAAGTGTAATATTGTAAAGCAATTATCCATGTAAAGAAAAACATGTTTAGAGCCTATCCCAAAATTAGGTAGAATTATAGCTTGTTGTCATCACTGCTAAAGTGTGACCTGTATTCGGAAGAAGGAAGCGGATAAAAAGGATATTTG
>JBNJLU010000254.1:0-3700 GCA_050591185.1 Candidatus Nitrosocosmicus sp. | reverse complement strand
CACGTCTAACTAATGAGCGGTTGTAAGAAGGCCAATCCATCAAGAACGATAAATTGGTTAAATCCCAGCTAAATAGTTTGAGTTAGGCGACAAAGCATAATAGAAACCCCATTATTACAAAATTTGGCTGAAACGACAATGTGCTATATAACGATTGATAATCACTTATAATCAGATAAGGAAGGAAAAAGATATCTATAGGATATGCAAAACCGTTTTTGATAAAACAGAGTATCATTTACATATAGATGGTAATATAGAAACCAATTGTATAGAATCCCTAAAAGAGTCCTCCAATAAAACCATAAAAACCGATGTTGACAAAAAAAGAAAAAACAAAGGTAATCAATTAGTCAGGCCTGAACAAACTCGAGTCCTTGTCGCAGAATCAAACGATGACTTAAGGTATCCCTATAGAACTTATTTAGATTCGTTAGGTTTAAAGTTAGAGATAGCAAATAGCGGAGAAGCATGCTTAAGCCTTTTATTTAAAGATAAAACTCCAAATAATAACAATTTTGATACAGTTGTTATTAACACTCACCTGATTGACATACCGGGTCTTGATGTCGCAAAAGAAATACGCATAAGGAAGCCATACCAAAGGATTGCTATTGTCACTACTAGATTAAGGGAACATTTGCCCAAAGAACAGTTAGGCTTTGCAGGAATTGACAATGATTGTATACTGACTATCCCATTCAGGTTTTCGGATATGGTGTCTGTATTAAATCCAAATAGGAATAGAAACAACAATCAATAACCTTGTATTCCAAATTTGGTAAAGCACTATAAATTTAATACATAGGGGTCAAGTTATATGAAAGGCGAGTATACGCCTAAAACTGTAACTAAATTGTGATTTAAAATGGTTTTACAAATATAAAAATATAGTACATTCTGCCAATACCAAATAAACCAAAAAGATTAAAGGTATATATAAATTCACTTGGATTTATTTTCCCATACTCCTATAACGTTTTTTTTGTGGGTCTTCCAACAAGGCATAATATCCTTCAGATATTTCCTCCTTTCCCACCAGTACATTCCCACCCAACCTTTTGGCGCTATCAATACAGTCATCAATAGACTTGACATTGATGTAAATGGTTGCGGCTTGTTTTGCATTGCGTCGCTTCAGTATGGCGCCCTTTATTCCGGAATCGCCTGTAAACCAATAGTCTGGTGTATCTTTGCCCTCTTCAAATCTCCAGCCTAACAGTGAGGAGTAAAATTTCCTCAAAGATTTTGTTTCGTCACATGGTAATTCGATATAATTAAGGGTATTGGATTGGTTTTCATTAGTCAAAATTATGAACTCTGTTTTAGTATAACAACAATAAAAAATTGTATTATATGTTTACTTTAGTTTAACTTGACTCTAGCTTTTGCTTTACTGTTTGGGCGGCTTGTTGGATGCCCTGTCTTATTTTGCCTTCTGCCTGGCTTCCTGAAAGGAAATTGGCAATCTTGCCTGTTGTTGGCAATTCATAGTCTATTGTGTGGCTGACCCTTGTGGAGCGGTCTCCGTTGCTTTGAAACTCCTGTGTGCTTTCCCATTTTTGGAACGGACACTCTGTTTGCCTTGTGACCAATCGCCTGTTTTGTTCCTTTTGGACAACCTCTAAAAGCATTTCATCCCTTTTTCCCATGTATTCACCTGTTACCCTCATCTCAGAACCCTCCTCACTTTTTTGCCCAGATACGTTTTCTGATTCCTTTACAATGTCACGGGGCCATGATTCCTTGATGTTATCTGGCTTTGTGTAGTACTCAAAAACTCTGTCTACTGGAGCATTGATTTCTATATCATTGTTAATTGTAGTCATAGATGATATTGGTAGTTATTGTTTAGATAGTACTTGCTTATTTTGCATTGGATTCGCAATACCCATACAACAATTGCAAAAAAACATCCGCTGTAGGTTTAATTTAAGGATAGAGGGATATAGAAGTAGAAGTTAAGCCAAAATGAATAGCTAACATCCTATTTCACCAGGATTTTGTTAACACACACACACACATTAATCAATATATCCTCATAAGTTGAGAAATGGTGTTCCATTGATTTGAGTCAAATGCAAATAAAATGCCACATAAAAAATCCAGTCTTATGACTAAACAATTAGTTTTGGTATTTGTTTTTTGGTGTTGGTTTGTCTAGGTTTTGGAGTAGTGACATAACACACATAATGAACACATTTGCCACCTCTTCGCTATCTGATAATAATTTTGGTAATGAAGATACAAATCCATTAACAACCACTACTACTGCCAAAACAACAGGTGAATTGAAAATATTATAATAGCAATAATTTAGGTTCTACATATTCTTTCTGTTCACTGTTATCTAAAGCTAAAACTACTAATTTATTCACATAACAATTAGCGTCATCAAAAACAATTCTCAAAAAACTCTTTTTCTATGACCATGAAGAATAACAAATTCTTCTTTATCCCTCTGTTGCATTTGACACAGTTGCAAAAATCACATCTCCTGACATAAACATAAAAACTTTTGAATATATTCACAAATGTTGTTTAACTGTTGATGGACTATTACGCTTGTCAAATAGAATTAATGAAAGTGGGGGCTTCGTACTCCATAGAACTTACACATACTATAGTAAAACCCAGAGCTTGCTTATGATAACTATATTTGCTCAAGAGAATTTAAAGAATTCATAAACTAATTGTTGGACTATTAAAATAATCTGAAAGAATATCCATTCTGTCTCTTATGCAAGATATTGGATATTTTTCAATATATTCCCAAGACTTAAATATATCACTGAATTGACTAATCTATAGAATTGTTGGTCAATGCAGCAGGCAATAAGTATGACAAGACAAGATTGCTAGAAGTTAGAAAGTGTCCCTATTGCAGTGAAGAGTGTTGTGGGGCAGTTCGAATGTTTTGGCACCTAAAGGATAACCATATTGATGATGTATTACAAGGAAGAATTTTTGAATTAATAGATCAAGATAGTAAATCCAAAATATAAGAAAAGGTTGTTAAAATTAAAAAAAACCTAATAACTCAACAGCGAGTAAAGATTAATGGTCATCCAATCCGATTGATAGAGTAATATTGGTTTTTCCTTCAATGGATGCAGGAAAGGTATTATTTTTGATGTTTAATGCATTATATATTGTGTTATTCATCATAGAATAATTGAAAAACCCAATATCTTGCGACCCACGGAACAAACCCTATAAAAACGGAAAAACTTTTGAGGATTGCAAATCAGAAGCAAGAAAAAACACTCAAAATTTATCCAAGGAAATACAATCCAGAAATGAGGTGTCATGGAATCGCATACTAGAGGCAGCGGACCATGATGAAATAGTCTACAAGCTAACCTTAAAGTATCTAAGAGAGATGGGATATGACATTGGTAATTACAAAATCCCCAGAGTGGCAAAAATTCTTGGCAACAACAACAACAACAACAACAACAACAACAACAACAACAGCCACAATCATAACAACAATAACAATGACCAAAAACCCTAAGTTTACACCATTTGCTTTTTTATAGGCCATATCGCCATATGATTAGATTTTCCCCGCCTCCCTATCAACCATATCAAATCAAATCAAATGGTATCCATGTCCCCGCATAAAAAAAACAATAACCTGGTTCCATTTTCCTGCAACTATATATATATACCAAACATATAAAAAATTACAAAAAAC
>JBNJLU010000253.1:0-3731 GCA_050591185.1 Candidatus Nitrosocosmicus sp. | reverse complement strand
GCTGTATGAATATGTTATATTGGCCGAATCATGGATTACAGGTCTTTCCAGGTGAGGAATATTTTGAAAATAATTTCTGTATTCACACATTTTTTCCTCTCCTCGGTGGACATATCCCGGGTCAATGTTTACATAAACTATGTAATCCCCATCCAATTTAATTACAAATCTAAAATGCCCTGTGCCAGGATGCTGTGGCCCAACGCTGAGTGTCATTAGTTTATCTTCGTCGGACTCTTTATCGGATTCTTTAACTATCTGCATTGATAGCTTTTTAGCAGCATCAATCTTTTCATCCAAACTAGACATTAATTATCCCTTTTTATCTCCCTTTCAATCTAAAATCTTTTCGGAGAGGAGGTATGTCTGCCCAGTCCTCAGGTAACAGAAATCTCTCATTTCTAGGATGACCAATAAAATATACACCCAACATTTCGTAAGTTTCACGTTCAAAATATTCAACACTAGGTAATATATTTATCAAACTATTTGTTTTCGGATCAGTTCTACTTGTTTTTGTAGATAGAACTAAAACATATGGAAAAAGATCGGGGTTGACATACGAACCTAAGTGATAGTTGATTTCAATTTGATCTTCTTTAATAAAGTCTGTACCAGATGCGGATTCAACGTGATCAAAACCATGGTTATCCCTTAAGAAAAAGGCAGTTTCCACAATGATTTCCGGATCCACCATGATTTTTGAGCGATTGCGTTTATCATAAATTACATTAACCCTGTCACCAAATTTTTCAACTACAGAGTTTAAGATATCCTTAGATAATAAAAGGGATTTTTTTTTTAACTCGATTTCGGATTTGCGGTCCATCACTTTATCTTTGACCTTTTAATTTTTTCCTGTAGAAGAAATGTTCCCTGAATAAGAGTTTCAGGTCTTGGAGGGCATCCAGGTACATAAACATCGACAGGGATAATACCATCGCATCCGGGCAGTACATTGTAAGAATCTAGATAAAGCCCACCTGTGATTGCACAGGCACCCATTGCAATTACATATTTAGGCTCAGGCATCTGATCATATACCATACGCAGCCTAGGTGCCATCTTCCTAGTTACTGTACCCTGAACAACAATCAGGTCACACTGCCTTAATGAACCAAATGCCTCCAAAATTCCAAATCTTTCAACATCATATCGGGGGTCGGAGGCTCCACCAAATTCTACACTACAACAGGCAGTCTCTAAATGAACAGGCCATAACGACCACACACGCCCCCAGTTGATAGCATAGCCTAGGGGCTCATCCAAGGCTTTGACAAGAACATCACTAAGCTTTGATACTAAAATATTAAAATTAGAAGGATTAACTGGGTTAACTAGTTGTTTTAACACACTACTACACCTTATTAATATCTAGCACGATTAGTTATTAAAATCTATTGGATATAAAGGAATTACCAAATTCCTTTCCTACCAGCTAAAAACAAAGCATACCCCATAGCAGCAAACATTATTCCAAGAAATCCCATCATAGGTAATGTGGCTTCTTTAGGGACAGATGTGAAAGTCACAGCCCATGCATACAGAAATATCAGCATTACATCAAAAACCACGAACATAAGAATATACGAGTAATATTGCATCATAAAATGGGCTCTTCCCTCACCAGTAGGAATGTTCCCACATTCCATTGGAAGGAATTTTATTGGGTTGTACCTTCTTCGTTGTGACAAAAGCCTAGACAATATAATTGAAGGAACCCCTGCCATTATTCCAAATCCAAAGAGATACAAAATCGGAAGAAATTGTGAAGCCGTTTCTCCTGCCAAATTACTCTGTGCTGCCTTGTGAAGGTATAAAAATCTTACCCTAACACAGAAATTATTTACGTTTATTTATAACCAAGTCAAATAGTTGCCTTGCTGCCAGTTTTGGATGATTCAATGCAAGTTTCATCATTTTATAGTTTGAAAAATCAGATTTGATAAAATCCAAGAATTCACCCATTGTCAAATCTTTAATGATATCAATCTCCTTATCCCAATCAGTGTCAGAAAGGGATAGCCATCTTAACTGTACTTTTAATGCAGACTGAATTTTTTTTTCAAGTATTTTTCTACAAACATGTTCATATTCCATTAGAGAATCACGGGTTGTTGCAAACTGAAGGGAGTCAACACCTAGTCTTCCAGCTAATTGCCCAAATTCAATTGCGTAACGTATTCCCTCCAAAACTAAAGGGTTTGCCTGGCCTGCAGTATCGCCTATCATCATTAACCCATCATAAACACAGCTTTTTCTTAACCCCTCATTAGGTATCATCCCATAATGAACTTCAATCGGTTGAATTTTTCCGAGTTTGTTTAATGGATATAAGTTACTCTCCAGTATTTTATTCAATTTAATCAAAGGGTCAACAATGGATTCAGGCCTGCCTATCCCAACCCCTATTCTTACGCGATTACTTGAAAGTGGAAAAATCCATGCGTATCCTGCTTCTGAATATTTTTGACCAACCATCAAATTCAGAGTGTCCGGGTTTATGCTGTCACAATAACATTCGTATTCCGCACCAACCCCATATCTTTGCCAAAGAGAAACATAACCTAGTTTTCTAGAAATAAAGCTATTGAAACCGCTTGCATCGATTATTAAAGATGCATCTATATCAGCAACTCCTTTTGGTGTAGAAACCTTTAATCCATTGATCCTTCCGTCAGCATTTCTTTTTACCTCAAAAACATTACTTTTTACAGATAAGGTAGTTCCTTCCGCAGCAGCTTTTATAGCCAAGAACTGAAAGGTTTTTTTTATGTCAAGTACACAAGCGGTGCTATCATTGCCAAGCATGTTTGCTTCATTGTTTGGAGATATAAATGAGAAATTTTTTATGGGGTTGTAATATTCATTTGATATCCCAAGTTTTTCCATCTCTTTTATCCAACTAACACCACTAGTTCTAACATTATGTCCAAAGGAAGGATCTTTTTCAAAAAGCACAACTTTTGCACCTTTTTTTGACGCAGAATAAGCAGCTGAAAGGCCAGCGGGACCCCCACCTACAATAGCAATATCAAACTTCAATAAATCACAAGATCTTAGGGTAAATGGGTTATTATACATTAGTTTTAAGATACAATTTTCAAAAATAAAATGACATTTTAAAAATAAAATTTAAAGTATAAATATTATTGTATCTATTTTTTTTTGTTTTATTTTGATATTTTATAAAATTAATAAAGAAAAAGACAACAATGACCCATCATATATCCCAGCCATTAACAAAAACTTGCCTGGGATTATCAATACAATAGAGGAGTTTAGCGATGAACAGAGAGTCATTGTCAGGAAGTTTAAGCGTGAAATGGAAAAATTCACAGAGGAAAGATCGCTTGAAACCTGTTTGCAAGCCCTGAACCTGTCCATGCAATTGGCCAACACCAGGGAAAAACTATTAGAAGCATACAAGCAATACAATGGCTTATTAGAGAACGAATTAAAAGATCGGATCAAAATGGAAAAGAAAAAGAATGATTGAAACAAATGGTATAAACAATTTATTTATTTTGATTTGATAACCAGTGTTTAAATTCCAATTTTCGTTTATTTTTTATATAGACAATAAGATCAATTAAAGAGAATCTTATTTTTAATGGATCCCAATTTTTCGATGGAAATTTCTACCACATCATTGTGTTTTAAGTATTTGGGTTCCTTCATAGACATTGCAACACCTGCCGGCGTACCCGTCGAAATTATATCACCAGGCT
>JBNJLU010000252.1:0-3741 GCA_050591185.1 Candidatus Nitrosocosmicus sp. | reverse complement strand
TAGCTGTAGAAGTATAAGTTTCTTCGAAATACTTCGATATATCTTCTTTGCTCTTGTCGCTTTTCTTTCTTAAACCCGACCATAATACAGTCAAGGTTCCAAATGGCGGTAATGTAAAACCAAGTGCAGAAAAGAAATTTGCCAAATTGCCTATAATGTGTTCGGCTCCATCTGAGTCGCCTGTTACTATAATACCTGCAACCTTGTTTGTTAACTTTGATTTACCCGAGTCCATAATTTCATCGTGTAATTCATCCAGCCGCTCTATCACTCTTTGTATAAGCGAAGATTGAACTCCCCACCAAACAGGAGTTGCAAAAATAATTATGTCTGCAACCAAAATCTTTTTTAAGATTTCAGGCCATTCATCTGAGTCGATGTTAGTATAAACTCCAGGTCGGATATTATAGTCGGCTAGCCTAATGATCTCACTCTCAGTATCATATGATGAAAGGTGCTTTGCTAGGAATTCAGATAAAGTATACGTATTAGAAACCTCTGGACCACCCTTGAGTGTTCCCACTAGAAATATTGCCTTTAGTTTTGACATTAGAATAATTTATTGAAGATGTGATATAAATTAAAGAATAGATGTTTTGGAATTTTATTTGTTATTAAATACAATGAATATGGTTATTAAAGCAGAAAATCGATAAGATGAAAGAAAGGCTTGAGAACCCTTTAAGAGAATTAAAAGTAAAAAATATGGTATCGTATTTTATATATCTAGATGTTTTATTTTTTTGTCATTATTGTTTATAGGATCCGTTCATATGACTATTGTGTCATATTCATGCTACTCATATTACCATCCATAGACGAAATATTTGCAGCATTACCCAATGGATTTGAACTATTTGCAGTGCCTTCTACTGCAGCAAAACTTGCTTTTTTTTGCTCCTTCTGTGTAATTGTTTGTATCTGCTTGTGCGATTACTACTTCAGATTGTGTCATTTCTATAACAAATAAAGCAGTTACTACGATAGTTATAAAAACAATAAGATTTGTTTTATATTACAGAAAAAAGGCTCTGTTCACTTAAGGATTCTAAAAGAGCATTCCCTAACTTTATCTGGTGGTTAATCTAGTATGTAGATTCATTTTCAAACCAAATTAATCTTTAATTCACAAAATTAATTTGTTTTCGTTTCAAAATATCATTGTTACAGGCAGCAATTTTCGAAAACCTATAAAATAATTAATTGGAATTTGCATTATCGAATTGGTAGGTTAAATACTATGTTATACAATATTTATTAATGAGTATAAAAAATAATACAGCAATAGTTTTTACTTTAGCAATCATTTTAGGTACCGGAATTGTAGTATCATCCAGTTTTAATTCCGCAGCATATGCACAGAATGGAAAATTCACTGCCAACCTTTCAGGTCAAGAAGAGGTTCCACCTACAAACTCCACTGCAACAGGTATGGCAGAATTCACACCATCAGGTGAAAGTGTATCATATAATGTTAATGCTACTGAAATTCAAGGTGTAACAGCAGGTCATATTCATACAGGAGCACAAGGTGAAAATGGTCCAGTTGTAGCAACTTTATTCAAATTTGACTCTGCTCAAAATCAGGTTTCTCAAAACGGTACAATTACCGCAGACAAGTTAGAAGGCCCAATGCAAGGAAAACAAATATCTGATTTGGCTAATGCAATGAAGAATGGAACTACATATGTAAACATACACACAGAACAAAATCCAAATGGGGAAATAAGAGGACAAATAATGAGTCCAACTTCTTAATTTTTTGAAAAAACAATAATAGAAAAATAAAAAAGATCATCTAGTTTAGCAAAAACATTTATCATTTAATGTAAATAACTATATAATCTATTAATTACATAATTAAACTTTTTAGAAATACATTAAAATATTAAAATTATAAATCATCAAAATGATGAATTGGTGATAACGTTTTCAATCTGCCGTGATTATTTTTTAATGGATAACTATATACGTAAAAGCATTTTAAAATTAAAAGTAAAATACCAATAAGCAATCTTTGTTTTTAGAGAATTAATCATGCGAAAATGTTGATAAATCCTTTTATTTATTACCACCTATTATCTTACCAACAGATTCTTCTAACTGTTCTAAAGGTCCTTCAGTTTGATTTTGAATTTGTGTTGGTAATGGCTGTTGTTGTCCTAATCCACCAAGCGGTGTAGCTTCTCCTTGTGGTTGTCCGGTCTGAATCTGTAGTGGGTTGCTTTGATTTTGCAAAGACGAGGTATTGGTGTCAATTTTTGGTGTTGGTAATAATTGTGATGATAGGGATTGATTTTGAGCATATACTGATTCTGAATTGGCATATGCAAAAACAAGTACAAAGAATATTAGTAATACGGTTGCCTTGCTCATTATATGATTATGAGACTAATTATTTAAATAAATTACTATTTACAGTTCCCTGGGCTCTGTTCACTTAAATATTTCCAATTCCTTATTACGATAATCTACAAAAACCCATAGCCATATCTGTACTTGCCTTGGCTTACAGTTTTCCATCTAACAAGGAAAGTAATCATCGAAATTTTCAGTTCTATCTTTGATATACAGCATCGTCCTTTCAATGATACTTTTCTCAAAAGAGGAATGAATATGATGGTTTAGTTTCAAAAATTTGTATGTTTGTGGGTACAGTGCCTCCAACTGTGGAAACGGGATACTCTCCATATCCTTCAACAATGTTTTACAGAAAGCGTTCTGCAACAAACATGTTTCTCTCTTTGGATATGTTTAGTGCCAAAATCTCCTTGTTTTTTGGTTCTATTGCAATCCAGATCCATACTAATTCTGAACATATCTTGATTTAAGTTTCATCCACTATAAATTCGGATACCTTTGGCCGTCAATGAGACAGTCTTTCTGGCTTGTATTTTTGAATTCAGTCCCTTATTGCAGTATGGCTTCTCTTGACAAATCCGAATAAGGCTTTGGATGTATTTCTTAAGGATAGGCCATCAAAATAGAGATGTATGGCATAAACCATATCCTTAGGTTTAGTTCTGTTTCTTGTCTGATGTATCATAAATAATGAGAGTAAAGAAAAGATATAGCTTTTTCGTTAACTTTACAGAGCCATTTCTAATAAAATAGCTAATATAAAGAATGAGTTGGGATTTGAACCCGCTTCTTGCATTCACTTGTTTACGAAAGTAAGTCTTTAATTTTCAAGTATCATGTTAGTCTAGTAATTAAAGCAATTATCAATTTATGACGGAGCTTAATCCAGGCTTGTCAAACGAAGGAGTTATACCCGGATAGTTTGCATATTGCATTGACATGAAATAAGATTGTGACATTCAATTACCAACTTCTATAAATTAGGGGGCAACAGCGATTTTTACATCTTTATGTAAAGAATCCATTGCATCTAACAAATAAGACCATTCTCGATGCCAAAAAAATATCACCTCTTTTAATTAATCCTACATAACACAAAGTAAACAAAACAAATGAATAAACAATAAATTCTTATCGAGAAATTGATAATTCAAATCAACGCTCTATAATGACTTGTATGAGGATTTGTCTGTTAACAACATACTGTAATTTTATATAGTAAACTTGTAAAATAAATTTATAATTTGATTCTGTTATATAATATTATATGTTGAAAAGAATATCCAATGTTAATATGCAAAGACAGTTATTAGCGTTCTTTACTACCAACAATAAATACAACAACGGAGTATTTCTATCTACAATTGCATTAGCAGTTGC
>JBNJLU010000251.1:0-3746 GCA_050591185.1 Candidatus Nitrosocosmicus sp. | reverse complement strand
GTCTCGTCATCAGTAGAGATATCATTTTCCGTACGTCTTCTAATAAACAAGTCTTGATTAAAGATTGTGCAGGGTTTCTAAACACTGCTCATTTAATCCTCGTGTCTTAAAATTTCATCTGCTGTCGGATTCCCTCGATCCATGTTTTTCTATCCTTCCGCTTGTGCCATTGTTTCAGTATCATTAAAGTCTCATCTTTACAGCGCATCTCATTGAATTGAATTTAGCATCTAGGTTCTAACGGATCACATAACTTTCATTTTCATTTTTTGTGCTATCAAAAGTTTTATATTTATTGTATGATGTATCTTCACATTCACAAAACCGGTATTTTGGAGAATCGGAAGAACAAAAACTCCTTTGCTGTTTGTTTGGTGTGGTGGAGGTTGCTTTGTCTAAAAACCCTTTGCTGGTTCATCAAGCCTTTTACTGTCTCCAAAGTTCTCAATATTTTCTTTTTCCTTTTTTTGGTTGTCCTTTTCTTTTGCAGCAAAACAAGGGCAAGTAAACAAACTTTCTTTCAGAGCGTCGTAGACCGTGTTGTGGAATTGTATGGCATTTATATAGGTTTCACCGATAGATATATTTAAGGTGAATTATTATAACCTGCGTCACCTTTGGGCTACACGTGTTGTCCAATACAAATGCTACAATACATAATATTATGAAATTATATATAATTTAGTTTGAGGGCGTTCGAATCGGCGTAGTGGTCTTTCCACAAGTCTTGATTTGCTACAGCGCCTATGTGCAGGGATGCAGACTGTGCCAATAACGAAACCGATGACCAGCCTGCCAATTGCTGATCCCACCACCACAGATCACCAGATGCAATGCCACGGACCAAAAAAGTCAACGGGTTTATGCATGCTGCGATAATGCAATGATTTTACCGATTGTTATACAAACCCAGCCTTTTGACTCTGTTTAACCATTTGGTGTTGAGAATCGGTGCCTCTTTTTTGGCGGTGGCGATTTCCGATATGGCAAAACTGTCTGCCATCAAATTTATGGCACCCAAGAAAATCTATTCCGAGAGGGCTTGTCGGTTGATATTCTGTTGCATGTAGTTCATCACCTCTCTATAGATACAGCATCAATATGATTCCAATCTTCACAATAAGGTCGGTTGCCATCGTTTAAAAAAACATTTTGCAACCGGGGAGCACTCTTGAATATTATGACCTTTCCCTATGCCAACCATTGGAGTTGGATAAAGATTCAATATGATGTAAGGCATACAATTTTTAAATCATCCATATCACTTGTCGATGCCATTTAAGCGCCAGCATCTGAATAAACTTTAATTTGATGGCATGCGGAAAATTTGGATTCTATGATGGTGTGGGCCTAATAAAGTCCAAATTGGCCCCAGAATACTCTGCCGTGATTGGATGTAATTCTTGGTGTTTAATGCTATGCCTAAATCAAGATGATTTTGTCTTTGATGTGATTTTAGGGGGGTAACAAGGCAAAAAATAAGAACTGAAAAAGCCAATGCATTTACCGATACCGAGTGCTTTTTTAATCAAAAACAACAACAACCATTTACCACCCATTTTTGAAACCCAAACATTGCTCCCGAAGAGTGAACAGAATCTAAATGATTACTAATCTTTTAAAGATACCCAATATATTGTGTTGATTCAAAGATTAATTAATGATAAAACAAAATGATATGGATACTCCTTATCTTATTGTCAATGACAGTTCCACTAACAGCAATTTTATACTTTTACATTTACCGTGTTATACCCGGATGCGCCATCTGGAAACGGATCATCAAATTCAGAGGTTTGAACCCGTCCTGTTTTGTCGGTGGCCCTGACAACAATTTTATAGTCACCGGCAACTTTCGGAGTAAACCCACTAGTCCATAGCACCCATGTATAATTGGATAAAGGATCTTTTATAGTGGCTGATTTCCATGTATTGCATCCATCGGAACTGACCTCTATTTTAGATATTCCGCGATCCCCCGCAAAAGCAATACCTGCAATTGGACTTGGTTTATCAACTGCAAAGGTTTCATTGACCAGATTTGGAAATCTGTTTTTGATTTCTTGAGTGCCAGGGGTTACTATAAACGAATATATGTTTTCGTTCTTCTTATTGCTCCAACCCTTGCGCTGCCAAAACCCTTCATAGGTTTTATCAACAAGTTCTATTTCCGTTATCCACTTGGGGTTCATCATTCCGTAAAACCCGGGAACTATTGCCCTGATGGGGTAACCGTGATCATTTGTTAACGGTTCGTCATTCATATCATACGCCAAGATTGTCCCATCCATAAGACCGCTTTCTAGCGGTATTCCAACGTCGTACCCATCAGAACACCTAAATACAATATATTTCGCACCAGGTTTAACCTTTGCTCTTGCTAGAAGGTCTTTGAGAGGAATCCCTTTCCACAAAGCTGTACTCACTAGGCCACCGCCTATTTTGTTACTAATGCAAGAAAGCGTGGCAAACTGCTCTATTGAATCCATTGATTTTATTTCGTCGTAATTTATGTTAAAAGGGGCATCTACAAGCCCTTTTACTGTGAGAACCCATTCTTTTGCATCCACCACGGGAACTATTGTATTCTTATCTATTCGGTAAAAAAGGTATGTTGGTGTCACTTCGGCATCAAGCAACGGGGTCATTTTGGGACCCTCAAATCCCCGAGGTATTGGCCTCGATTTTAATTGGGGAATTTGCGATATTGAAGACGAAGATGGTATTTGCTGTTGTTGTTGTTGTCCAGAACCTGAGAATATGCGGTTTAATCCAAAATACATTAAAGGCAGGGCAACTACTGAAACCAAAATAGCCCGCAGCAAAGCTCTTTTCTTGTAGTCCACTTCTGCTGTTATTGCGGTCTTTTGTTGCTTTTTTGTCAAACTACCATTTTCCGGTGTTTTCCGCACATCAATAGAGGATAAAGAGTTTTTATCCTTTCTCAATTTCTCAAAGAAGGAGGGGAATATAAAACCATATGCAACATGAGGTAAAATAAGGAAGGCAAGTGATATGGGCGGGATCGAAATGTTTTGTCCTGGCAAGGTATTTATCATTATCAAGACTACGGCGATTACAAGGAATATTGCATAGGAAACGATTGATGAGAAAATTGACCTTTTGATGTACCTGTTTGATTTGATTTTGTTAAACAAGACACCTAAAAAAACGCCTATTATGCCATATAACAACAGGTTAGCGATAATCGCGCCAATAAATGATGAATATTTGGCAAGATCACCCAGTATTCCCACCGCTTGGGATTCTATTTCACCAGAAGTTAGCGAAATCAATGCTTGTGAAGCCAAATCAGGGATAAACAAACCATTGAGGGAAATGTTGAAAACCAAAGATATGGCCAACGCAGATAGGCCTGCAGCAACACCACAAACAAACAGTACCGCATAATGCAAATGGAATAACTTCCGCGCCATATGTTAATTCACGATATAGATGATTTAAGTTTTCACAGACTCTATTAGTTTTTTTTTGCAAATTACCATGCAGTAAGTATATTATTTATAATAGCAGAATAAAATGCATAATATACACTCCAAAATAAAAAACTGCCCAATTTCACAGTTTAAACAAAAAAGCAAAAGATCTTTATATATTGTAACAGTGTAGTTTCATTAATTAATTATAACTGATCGAGTTTTTCAGGAAAGCTAACAAATACCCTTAAAATCATGCTAGCAGTCTGCTAGTCATTCTTAGCATCATGAAAATCTAAATTATTTTAA
>JBNJLU010000250.1:0-3756 GCA_050591185.1 Candidatus Nitrosocosmicus sp. | reverse complement strand
GATGAATTTCTAAATTTGGAAGGCATAGGCCCAAAAACGCTAAAATTGATTTATGATTCACTAAAGATAAAAACTTTGGATGATCTTTATGATGCTGCAATAAATGGCAAAATAAGGGCTATTGCCGGATTTTCTCAAAAAAAGGAGGAGGCGATCCTAAAAAAAATTGACTTGTACAGGAAAAGCAAAGGCCGATACCTTTTAGGAGAAGTTTATCCACTAGTAAAACAGATAGAGGGGTATCTATCAGAATTGGATGGTGTTAGAAAATCTATAGCGGTAGGTTCTTTTCGGCGTATGAAGGAAACTATAGGGGACATTGATTTTCTGGTGGTGTCTGATGTACCTCAAAAAGTGATTGAATCATTTGTCAATATGCCTGAGGTTAAAGAGGTATTAGGTAGAGGATCTTCCAAAGCATTTGTAAAATTAAATAATGGGATTGACTCTGATTTGTTGGTAGTCCCAGAAGAAAGCTATGGTTCAGCATTACATTACTTTACTGGAAATAAGGAACATGGGATAGCCCTAAGAAAGATGGCCCAATCAAAGGGCCTTAGGCTAAACGAGTGGGGCCTTTATACCTCCAACTCAAAAGAAAATAAAATAGCTGGTTTGACTGAAGAGGAGATATACAACAAATTAGATTTGGAGTGGATACCTCCAGAAATGAGGGAAAGCAAAGGGGAAATAGAATTAGCAAAGAGAGGGCAAAAAAATGCGGACAAATCAAAGGAGGGAAGATTGCTGCAACTGTTGGACTATCATGATTTAAAAGGCGATCTTCAAGTCCACACCAATAGCACGGATGGCAAAATGACTATTGAAGAAATGGCATATTATGCGAAAGAAATGTTTGGGCTTGATTACATTGCAATAACAGATCATACAAAAAGCTTAAAAATAACAAATGGATTAAACGAAGAACAGATACTAGACCAAGCAAATAAAATCACTGAATTAAATGACAAAATAAAAAACGATGATTTTTTCCTTGATGGATGCAATGGCGAAAAGTTTGTGAACGAGGGTAGTAAAGAACATGGCCAAAGACCAAATAATGCCTCTTTTCGCATACTGTCGTCAGCAGAGGTAAATATTCTAAAGGATGGATCATTGGATATTTCAAATAACGTATTGGATAAACTGGATATAGTTGGTGCAACTATTCATTCTAACTTTTCTTTGCCAATTGAAATGCAGACACATAGGCTTATTGAAGCTGCTAAAAATCCTAACATAGACATAATATTCCACCCCACTGGAAGAATAATAAATAAAAGAGATGGATATCCAGTTGATATTCCGAAACTGATAGAAACTGCAAAAGATACTCATACGGTTTTAGAAATAGATGCTCACTTTGATAGATTGGATTTAAAAGACGAGTATATTAAAATGGCTATCGAGAGCGATGTTAAACTTGTAATTGATTCTGATGCACATCACCAAATTCACTTTGTGTTTTTAAAGTTCGGTATAGCTCAGGCAAGACGGGGGTGGGCTACAAAAAATGATGTACTAAATACACTGCCAGTGCAAAATTTGCTGGATAGTTTGAAATGATGTTCTCTATGCTTTAGGTGAAATATCTAATAATATGACCTAGGTAATGAGCAACAAGAAAAAATGGCAAATCATATGCAGCCGAGCGTGGCGTAGGTATGGGTATGGGGATAGACAAGTGAAGTATATTGCCATATTTGCAAATGCTGATTTTGGATTTGGCATTTGATCCAAAACTATTTGGCAAACTATATGGGGAGGAGAAAAAGGCCATTGATAAAAAAAACACATAACTTAATTATTGATTATTTTTACCTAGTCTTATATATTATGCTGAGGAATACAATATGAGAAAATGCTTGGTACATTATGGACTATAATAATAGTCATAGTAGCTATAATTGTCATTGTTGCTTTGCTGAGGTTCTTATTTGGAATACTTTTCATGGTACCAACAGGAATTGAATTGCTAGGGACCAATGTGATTGATGCTAACGTTTTGAGCCTTTTACAATCGCGTTAATGTAACACAAATAGTTTTTGGCAGTAGACAACAAACATAAAGACCACGACGACCACCAAAAACACTACCCAATTTTTTTTGGCATGCAATTATCATATCTGCCAACGGGTCCTAATGACGCTGCATATTTTATTTAATTTGTATGGATGTGACTATAATATTGTATCATTTTAATTAAATATTTAATGTAATGCAATGCCATAAAAATTGAATATTGTGATTATTATTTGTTTGACATGTCTCTGACATTGATTGATTTTGTTCTTCATTTATTGTTGCTTCAATGATCTGCTAGATTCTTGTTAGACATTTCTTTAATGTATTTTAATCTGATATTTGCAATATTTCTTATGATTGGTATTTGGTTTAATTTTGTGATGTCTATTAATACATATCTCCAATCAAAGTCCATTTCATTTACATAAATGTATCGGTTATAGGGAATTTCAAATTATTCTCTTTTGCCACTGCCATTAACACCTATAGATCTTGTTAATTCAATTTTCTGACGTTTGCCACCGTCTATCGATACTAGTGTGACCAACTAATCTTTAACATGTAAAAAAATTGATAAAGGGTGATTAATTCTATTGTTTATCGGCTATGCCTGTTGCGTTAACGACTTCG
The DNA here is from genome assembly GCA_050591185.1 of Candidatus Nitrosocosmicus sp. Lineage (GTDB taxonomy): Archaea > Thermoproteota > Nitrososphaeria > Nitrososphaerales > Nitrososphaeraceae > Nitrosocosmicus. The sequence continues at coordinate 1,100 of JBNJLU010000250.1, read as the reverse complement.
GTTGCTTTGTTGTATTGATTGTCTTCTATTTTTTCTAACAATCCTACTATGTTTTTGTTGTTGGTTTCACCTTGATTAATGGAATTTATTATTGTGTTTTTGTCTGCAGGAAAATCAACATCTTTCAATAGGTTTGCTAATGCTGCAGCAGATGGGTAATCTTTGACACCGGCTTCTTTTCTTTGTCCTGGGACCTTCTCTTGTTCATTGGCGATTTTTTCTGCCTGACCGCTGTTTTGCTCGTTTGGAATTTGACTTGATTTTTCTGTTTCAGTATCGATATAAAATACTGATAAACAAACTATAATAACAAACTCATTTATTATTTGTGATTGTACAGTTATTGGCTTATTTAACAACTATTGATTGAAAAAATCCACAAAATGATAAAAGTTTTAATAAAGATTGATGGCCAAAAAATTTACTTAAGATGCAATTGCTCTTGTAAATTACTGATTGTGTTTTTATAGTTTAACGGTCAATATGGAAAAATTTTCTAATGATCCCTAATTCAGTGTTTAAATTACTTTTGTTGTTATGAGGAATCCATTGATTTACTGCTTTATTTAAATATTAATTTCATACTTTTTAAATAGAGTGTGGTCTATCATTCCCATATGGAAGAATCAAACAAAAGAGAAAACATTGATCAAATACCCAAAGAGAATGATACTCAAGGACTAACAGGAAAGGTCATAAGCGAACAGAATGCAGTGGAGGGGCAAAGAAAAGAGGTTAGCGTTGAAAGCTATTCAAATGTTGCTAATATAGGGCAGATCCTAAAGGACATGGATTTTCCAGCCGAGAAGAGTAAGATAATTGAGTTTGTAAGACAAAGATCTTCTAATGATCAGAATAAGGGTGAAATTCTATCGGCATTAGAAAAATTAGAAGAAAGATCTTATAAAAGTGTCTCGGATATAACTATGGCTGCTGGGTTAGTATATTGATTCCCAACTGCCAATTTTTTTATTTTACTTGAAGCAAAACAACAAAAACTAAAATCTTTTTAAAGCGACTAAGAGCCTATCCCAAAATTATCTTTCTGTAGATGATGATGCAACATGAGAACTGTACCAACCCAAGATAGTTTTCCATCT
>JBNJLU010000249.1:0-3771 GCA_050591185.1 Candidatus Nitrosocosmicus sp. | reverse complement strand
GGGGCAATCCAGGTCTATCAGCAATAGGCATTATAGTGAAACAAAATGATATGACACTAATAGAGCATTACGAGTATTTGGGTATCAAGACAAACAACCAGGCAGAATACGAATCCCTAAGGCGCGCATTAGAAATATGCAGCAAGATGGACAAGGAGATAACGATTTTTTCGGATAGCGAATTGTTGATTAATCAAAGAAACTCCAAATACAAATTAAGGAATCAAGAGTTAAAGGTAATCTCACGAGACATTTCGCTATTGGAAAAAAACTTTGAAAAAATACTCTATAAACATGTCCCCCGGGAAAAGAATGGCAAAGCCGATAGACTTGCAAACAGGGCACTAAATGAACACATTAAAAAAAATATGGAATTGGCAAAATAAAGATTTAATGTCGCCTTAGTTAAAAATCATAAAAAATGCGGGAAACAACACATTTGGGGCAATTGTTAAGAGAAACTGATGCGTTCATCAATACCTTGTCAATACCGTTTTGAAAACAAAAAGAAAACACTCCAGATACTTTTAGAAGACGCCAATAACCATAGGATGATTGTAACGAATTCAAAGTCATAGACATGCGGATATTGTGCTGATTTTTTTTACTAAAAATCGAATGTGCCGCAAAAGATACGTTATGTCCCCAAGGGATAAAAGAAATTGCAATGGCGTGGAGATGTTTAGTTGGGGCTGGCAACATGGGTTAAAATATGTAACGACAACACTAATGAAACGACAATATTTAGGCAACTCTACATTCTTATTTATATAAATGTTAGAATTTATGTGCAGCGATGAGGAATCAGAGTTAAACTGTAAAAAGACATGTAGAAAAGGCATTTGACTGAGCTGCTGCCTTATATCTATACTAATATGGCCATTTCATAAACAGTAAAACATGTTGCGCATTAGATGCAAAATTGTTAAATTGCATTTATCCTCCTTACTATCGTAAGGACATCTTCATCAACAACTTTGTGATCCAACCCGACTTTTTGGCCTGCGAACTTGACACTTTTACCCCATATTTGGGCAAACTTGAAATCCCTTACCATATTTCTGTGGATTTTGCCGCAAATATTGTAAACCGTGCTCTCTCTTGGCATGATAAGGGGTTCCACATAATCTGCTTCTTTGCCCTTTGGTTTCATATAAATCCTGATAAAATCCAACTTGTTATAGATTTCCTGCTTAAGCAACTCCATATTTTTATCCGTGTCAGCTGACACGGGTACAAATGGGACACTTAGTTTTGAAGTAACACTTTTTAAATATTCGGAGTCTACCAGATCTATTTTGTTCACTACTACCAAAGAAGGTATGTAGATGCGGTTACCCGAAACCACGTCTATAAGCTGGTCGACTGTAAGCCCTTTTTCCCGTATTGTAATGCGCCCATTATGATAGCCGTTTATCCTCATCACATTTTTAATAAAATTCTCATCTACCTCTGTAGGGGCCTGAATATTAACTGAAATGCCTCCAGTAGAGGTTTTTTCGACTATGACATCTGGGGGTTTTTCATTTACCTTAACACCTATCTCAAAAAGTTCTTTTTTCAGGATCTCCAGATGATGGATTTGAAAGACATCCAGTATCATCAAAACCAGATTCGCATTTCTGGCTACAGATAGCACTCTCTTTCCAAGACCTTTGCCCGACGAGGCTCCCTCAATAATCCCTGGTAGGTCTAGAATTTGGATTTGGGAGCCATTATAGTCCAACATGCCCGGAACCGCAGTTAGGGTGGTAAAGGAGTATGCACCGGTCTTAGATTTTGCATTGGTCAATGAATTCAATAACGTGGATTTGCCAACACTAGGAAATCCTATAAGAACAACGGTTGCATCACCCGCCTTTCTAACGTCAAAACCTGCACTGCCACCGCCTGTTGAGACCGTTTTTCCATGCGTGTTTTCGTCTAGTTCTCTTTTTAATTTCGCAATCTTTGCTTTGAGAATGCCAATGTGAAATTCAGTAGCTTTGTTGATTTGTGTTTTGTGCATCTCATCCTGGATGGCCTTGATTTTCTCTGGAATTCCCATTAGCTTTGATATTGATTTATGAATTTTATAATAAAAATTTTGTTAATTTGGGTTTTCAAAAGACACTTCAGTTTACTTTAGCAACATAACAAACTTTAAACCATACAAAATAGCAAGCGCACTGATGAACCCCACCATTCCAATCCACGGCATGGCCGGAATTTTGGGTGATTTTAGCTTAATTTGATGATCATCTATGATGTTTGTTATATAGTCTTTGACATATGAATGCCAAAGTTGATACTCTATGCGGTGTTTTTTTAAGATGGACTCTATCTCATAAACCACAGGAACCCGGACAGACTTTAGGTGTTGAAAATAATTCCTGGATATCTCGACCTCGGCATGTATTCCAATCAGTCCCTGGCTAAAATCCAATAACCTTACATGCATTTCCCATGGCTTGGTTAGCTTTTTGGAAAAACCACAGCCTATCTGAAGAGGTTTTTTGTTTTCAAACTTGACCATTTTGAAACCCTCAGATGCAAGAGTGTGGATTATTTCATCTTTTTTTATTTGAACCATCAAAAATAGATGATCTAGTTCCACCTCCTCCCTTTTTATTAAATTTTGAATTCCCTGCAAAAGATTGATTCTTTTAGGATATAGTGTAGAAAACTCCGTCATACTTGTGATCCCCAATTATTTTTGTTTGAACATGGTTTAATTAATTATCAGGTACAATTAAAAGAATTGGTTTTTCTTTGACCGTGTAAAGATAACCCTCTCATGTAAATGTCAAATTTGCTTTCTATCCCCATATCACTGTTAGTTGTTTTTTTATCGATCAATTTAAGTTCTGTGTCCCTTATCAATATCACTGGTGTCGATTTATTTGATTCGCCCATTACAAACACGCCCAAAGACGCAAGACTGTCCGCTAGATTTTGAGAGGTATATTTTAAAACATTGCCAAACAAATCCTTTGTACCCTTTAGGTCAACAATGGGCTCAAAACCAGAGGACGCAAGGGCGATTCCTACAGTGCCTATGCGCATTGGAAGTATTCTGCTGTCTGATAGGATAATGCATATCCTTATTCCAAAATCGACAAAAAACTTTTTCCTAAGGGTATCAATTGAATCATAAGGTTCCTTTGGGTATAACACAACCTTTCCTGATGGGATGTTTGACTTATCGATTCCCGCATTAGGCGACAATATTCCGTGGACCGCTGTCAAAACAAAGCCGTACAATCCACCAAAAATTTCATCAGACTCCCTCACTATCAACTCCATTAATTTTGGATCGATATGGTGCAACTTTGCGAGCGCAATGGATTCTTTGCCTGGCTTTACGGTTGATAGTTTTTTTACCCGTCCCTCACTGATTGAAAGGTATTTGCTAGATATTATCAATAGGTCGCCGTTCTGAAAGGCGATGTTGTTTTTGTTACCGATGATTTTATCATACAAATCAAAGGTTTCTGATTCCCGCTCCAAGTACAATGGAATAATTCGCAATGCGCATATTGAGCAGAGGGAATAGATAAATTAATTTGTTAATCGGGGCATTGCAATTTTTTGTTTTAGAGAACCTAGACAAAAACTGTAATTCAAAAGGTATTAATCTTTAGTTTGACACATAAGATGATATCAATATGGGAATGACAATCACTGAAAAAATCCTATCCCATGCGTCAAATTGCAACAAAGTGACACCGGGTGATGTTGTTTTTGCTAACGTCGACAAAGTAATGATTCATGACGTTTCGGGTCCAGGGG
>JBNJLU010000248.1:0-3786 GCA_050591185.1 Candidatus Nitrosocosmicus sp. | reverse complement strand
GCCAAATCACTTGCAGAATCAATTGGTTACTCAATTCTAGACACCATATGCCAAAAACACATTACAAAATCAAAGTTTGGCATTGGACAAGGCAAAGCCGAGAGCGTTAGAGAAAAAATCATGGAATTAAAACCAAATGTCATAATTTTTGACGAGGTGTTAAAACCAAGCCAACAATACAATCTCTCAAAACTATGCAATATCGAAGTAATAGACAGAGAGAAACTAATTTTGGAGATTTTTTTAAACAGGGCTGTAACAAATGAATCAAAAATTCAGGTAAAATTGGCTCAATTAAAGTACGATATTGTAAGAGTTAAGGAAAAGGTACGCCTCTCCAAAGGTGGAGGAGAAGAGCAGCCCGGGTTTTTGGGAGTTGGCCGATATAACGAGGACATAGAAATCCTAAACATCAAAAGAAGAGCTGCTGTTCTAAAGAAAAAGCTGTTGGTTGAGGAAAAAAAAAGGGAATTGCACAGAACACAAAGATCAAACGAAAACATGCCTTTGATATCGCTAACAGGCTACACATCTGCAGGAAAAACATCATTATTTAATTTGATAACAAATGAAAAAAAAGAAACAAGCCAGCAATTGTTTACCACTTTAACAACCTATACAAGGGCATCCAAGATAAATGGCAAAAAGGCCCTATTCACAGACACTATAGGCTTCATAAGCAAACTACCGCCATACATGATAGAAGCATTCAAATCAACACTGTCTGAATTGAATTTTGCAGATGTGATTTTACTGGTCACAGATTTCAGCGACGATACAGTATCCATCGGGAAAAAACTAAAGAGTTCACTCGAAACACTATCCAAGTTGGAAGTTCCAAACAGTAAACTTATACTGGTCCTAAATAAAATCGACTTGGTAAAACCTGCAGAAATTGAAGACAAATTAAAAGAACTAAACATACAACCAGAAATGAATCAAATAGTTTCAATCTCCTCAAAAACAGGGAATAATGTCCCCCTATTGATTGAAAAAATAGGCAACATGTTAGCATCAAACTGATTATATCTCATAGTCAGGGCAAAAACAAAAGAAATGCAGCACACTCAACTCAACTCAACTCACTCAATAATCAGTATCACCCCATAACAGCACGCATTTTAGCACACCAACCTGCGCATATGCAACAAAAATTGAATGAGTGTTATGGTTATCGTGCATTTCAATGGCCAAAGATCAAATGCAAAACAACAAAGGCTTATAGATGATGTATAAAGGCTTACCCACCTTTACAATTAAAAACATTTATGGTAATATAAAGACAAAAATGCGCAATTAGCATTTCAAGCAAATTACAAACAACTCCTGCCAACATGACTAAAATTTGATAAGTTGATTGACACAATTTTTTGGTTTTACTGAAGGATTAGTTTGGCATAGTTAGGACCCCTTTTGCCAGTCACAATAAAATCAAGGAGTTGCAAATTACGCAAACGAATATCGAATTCACATATCAAACAACATGGGGCTAAAAGTATATGCGCAAACCAATGCAATAGCAACAAGTTAAGTTAATAAGAGACAACAATAGCTGTATAATTTTTACAAAGGGTTATGAGCAATGCATTTACCAAATCACATTCAAGGACTGGAAACTGTCCAAAATGACAAACTATCTTGGGTGAATATTGAGAGACCCACCAGGGATAAATTGGACATTATATCACCAAAGTACTCCCTCCATGAGTTAAACATTGAAGATTGCTTATCCAAAAACCAACTACCAAAAATCGACAGGTATGAGGATCACATCTTCATAATTCTTCAATTCCCCACCACACAAAAAGAAAAAATATTCCAGAGATTTAGCCAACTATCGCTGTTTATAGGAAAAAACTATCTTATCACCATACATCAAGGAGATTTAAAACCATTAGTTGAACTCTTTCAATCATGTAAATATGATGAACACAAAAATAAACAAAACATAATGGGCAACTCACCGGGTTATCTTTTGCACAGTATTTTAGACACCCTTGTCGATGACTTGCTTCACATTCTAATGAAGATAATAGGAAATCTCGATGACATAGAGGACGCAGTTTTTGACGATAAGGTAGCAGTTGCAAAAGAAATAACAATATTGAGAAGAGAGATAACCACCTTGCGTCGTGTCGTATTGCCGTTAAAGAGAATCATGTCAGAGATAATTTCAAGGGACGTTAAAAAGTTCTCAAGCAGTGTTGAGGAAGAGGATCTGATATCTTATTTTGAAGACGTAAATGATCATATTTTCAAAGTTCTCGAAGCCTTGGATGAATCCAAAGAAACCATTGAAATTTACAAAGACACGGATTTTATGTTAAGCAGTGAAAAAACCAACAAAATCCTGAGTTTTTTAACAATGCTGTTTACACTATCCATTCCAATTACAGTATTGGGGACATTTTTTGGTATGAACATAATCATTCCTGGAAGCGTAAATTCAAGTTACACAATATTGGATTATGTGCCACTTACAATAATAACAACTATATCAATAGGTTCAGCCATTATAATGATATGGCTCTTCAGAAAGTTTGGTTGGATGAACAACATAACAAAATAATGAACACGAAACATGCCATTTTTTGTTTTTGGTAAAACCAATTCATAGCATTATAATTTTAAAGTAAAATTCATAATGATAACACATTATTTTTATATGTCCATCAGCAAGTTTTTCGGTAAACCAAATCAAAAGCCACGAACAAAAGGCATTTCTTTTATTTGATCTGTTTTTAATAAAATGCAAATAGAGAAATAAAATGGTCTGTCTTGTTTGTATAGACCAAATAAAGAGAACTCATCATCTTGTACATAAACACTGCAGAGAATCATAAACTTCCTGTGGAAAAACTACGCAAATTCAAAACACCCATCAAACTAAACCTGTTATATATGAGTTCATCGTATTATATTGTTGGTGTTACATTTGTATTGGAGAACACCTGTAGAACTAGGAGGACAAAATGTTTAATAATTTTCCTTAAGTATATCTACGTCTGATCCTTATTTAAATGTTATATAGTGCGCCAACGCATAATTCAACGCAATCCGTTAGAAAGTTTTTTACCCTTGTTCTGTTGCAAAAAAAAAGACAACCAAAAAAAGAAAAGGAAAGATGTTGAAAACTTAGACAATAAGGTTTAATGAATTAGCAAAAGAGTTTTTGGTTAAACCAGACTCTACAAATCCAAACAAAGGACAAATATTTTTTGTCTTTATTCACCAAATGATTGGTTTTGTGAATGTGACATACATCATATATGGCACATAAAATTTTTGATGGCACAAAAGAAGGAAATGAAAATTAGGTGATCCTTTAGAAACCTAAATGTTGGATTTAATTCAATGAGATGGGCTGCAAGACCGAAAAGGTTTCAAAGATACTGAAACAATGGCACAAGAGGAAGGAGAGAAAAAATTGAATACAGGAAATCCAATAGTTAGATGATGTTTTAAAAAAAAGAGGATTAAATGAGCAGATTTATACACCTCTCACAATATTTTATCAAGATTTACTTATCAGAAAATGTGCAGAAAATGATATCTCTATAATGATGATAAAACAATGGCATTGGTTGCCGAAGTCAGAAAAACACGTGGATTGCTCAACAACCTATCACCCAAAAATAATCACCCATTTTCAACACCTATCAAGAGACAGAACGCATATAGTTGTGTCTAACTGCAAAAAAATATTTCAAGAGAAAGAACAATAATATGCAATTGTTTAGTATATTTTGTATTTCAGCAGCATATTTTTATAATACAATATTATTT
>JBNJLU010000247.1:0-3793 GCA_050591185.1 Candidatus Nitrosocosmicus sp. | reverse complement strand
GGTTTCCGTAGAACTATTTGCCTTATTATGTGTATCGACAGAATCATCGAATTTATTGTTTTCCGGGCCACTGTTATCGTTTTTAGTATATGAAACCATAAAAAAATGCAGTATTCAAACTATTTATATATATTGGTTATCAGTTTAAAGTCTATTTCTAAATAAAACAGATGCATTAATTTGATTCCTGATTCAGTAACTTATCCTACGGGTATTAGTAAAAGTTTAATCTTTGTAACTAAGCGTTATATAGTCATTTTTATTATTTTTGAAATGTTTGATTCTTTCAGTAACTTTAGGTTGTCGCTGGATATTCTACTTGATTATTGATTTATAATTATCCCCAAAATAATATCATATCTAATTCCTTTGGTCAATAAAAGACACACCATACTATATACCCTATAAAGTTATAAGGTTTTATAAAAAATAAAGTGGTTTAAAATTTTATTCATATATTTTTAGAGTATAAATCCTTTCAATAGTATGATTTTGCCTAAACAATTTTGTATGTATTGTTATTATGTAGTTAGATAGACAGATAAAAAAATATTAAATAAAAAATATTAAATAAAAACTAACAGCCGTTATTAGTCAAATTATTCATTATACCGCCTTCAAGTATTGTACCTTGTTGCCCCGGTATTGTATTTCCCAATTGAGACTTCTCCATACCCTGTCCTGTAGTAATATCGGAGTCAATGTCTGTGTTGTTGGCAAACATCTCTTTATTTGAGCCAGTCGCAGTCTCTACGTCGGTGATATTGGAGAAACCTCGACTCGTTTCATTTGAGATCGGGTGTATTGCATTTAAAGAAGGGGAAGGCCCAGCAACAGATGTTCCATTGTCTTCTATTGTAATGCACGGATTTGGCGTAGATTGATTTTGCTGCGCATAAGAGTAACTGTTTATAGATACCAGAGAGGATACCATAATCAGAGTCAAAAAATATGCAATAGGTTGTGTTCTTTTGTTTTTCATAATGAAAGAAGTTACAAAATGTACCATATAAGGCTATCAGTACCAAAAATAACAAACAACAATCGTAAATCATCTGTTGTACCACAATTGTTAAAAAGCTTCAAATCAGTTAACTTTGCAAAGGATACTAAAGATATATTCAAAGTAAAAATGACTAATGTGTCTATGGTAATAACTGCAAGTTTTTTTGCTATCATGACATTAAGTTTTGTTGCCATGGATAATTTGGGAAACAATAATCAAAATCAAGCTTTTGCACAGGCTAATGTTACTACTACAATTGACAATAAAACAAATAGTGAGAACGCTACTCAACAACAACAACAATTACAATTACAATTACAAGCAATATCTCCGGTAAACTTCACTAGGGCCATAGGTTCTATATCTAGTGTACAATATAAATAGGCCGGAGAACCGGAATGGATATTATCGGGGCAATGGGATTTAGCAATACCATCCCCACTAAAAATAAATCAAACTAACCCGCCTAACGCTGCAGCCTTTAATGCCGCAATTGAAATGATTAAAACAGATGGAACCGCCAGGCATATTCACACTATATCTGACTTTAAGTTGAATGAAGGTGAGATTCAAACATTAATTTGGCTTTATCAGGAACTGCTACAATATCGATGAGAGAGGGCCCAGTAAATAACGTCCCAATTAGCATAAATATTGCAAATCAAGGCGCTATAAACCTGGGAATTGATCCAATAATGACCGATAATCATTTTGGTAATGCCTTGTTGTATGGTACAGTTAACTCCGTAGGGACATTCTTAACATTCCCATAACAACATACAAAACATTTTTTTTATTAGATAATTTGCATGAATTATAACATAGATATTGTTGAACTATATCTTCTCTGTATGCTATCATACTGCTATTTGGAATCTGATTTATTGTGCATAGATAAGATTAAACAATAAATTTATGATTTGAATTGTTTTAGTTTTATATACCAACGATATAATTCATCAAAAACAATTTTTTATAAAGTTTGTTTAGCGTAAGCATTATTTAGTATCTGTTTTACTATTGAAAACAATTTTTATTAATTCTGAGTTGTTCTAACAATCTTTCGGTACCAAAATATTTTCCAATTCATAATTCTATTGATTCAAATTAATCAGGTGTTTACTGAAGTGGTAAATCTCTTTTTTCTCACTTTTTAATTGAACAAACTTCTTTCCAAGAATTTTATTTGTTTTTTTATAATAAACAAATCAAGTCATTTTACTATCTGATTTTAAACAAAATCATAAAAAATGAACCTATCAATCCAATACAAAATGAAAGTGTAATGGAAATATTGTGTGATATGTGTGGCGAACCTATCCACTATTTTTCATACAAAATCAATGTAGGTGATTCTGAGAAATATGTTTGCTGTAGTTCTTGCCTGACATTGTATAAGCAAAAGCATAGCTTAGAACAGTAATGGAAAAATATAAACAAACGTTATTTGCCTATATTTGATTTTCTGCTGATATGTTGTGTTATCAGCATGTCTTTTATATTGTTAAATCATTACATTTGAAAAAAAACTCGGAAAAAAGATGGGATTTCTTACATTTGTAAACTAATAATTTAGGCGACATTTTGCTCTGTCAAGCGTAATCAATATATTGATATAATTTTATATTTTAATAAATCATGCAGTAAAAAGTTTGATTTAATTGAAAAAGATGTATATAATACAATTTTACACTTGTTAATTGTAATTTAATGTGAATTGTATTTACCCTAATAGAGAACCAATATCGGCACTAGTCCCTTGGGCCCACGTCAAATTTGACTATAAAAGAGGATTCAAATTTCGTCCCTTCATAAGCATATAAGATCTAATACCATTATGTGTTAAATACCAAATTAAAAACAACGACAATCGTGAACACCGAGTCCTTTTTGTAGTGGGCATCTCTATGCTTATTTGGTTAGCCAGCAAATCTGTCAGTATTGATAAGGAATTGATAAGGGTTAGGTGGGAACAAATACAAATTTATTTCTATTTGAAATTCTATAATTATTCATATTATTGATTTTTCATATAATATGACGAACTATGCAAAATCCATAACTGCTGCTGCTTTTAGCATAGCGATATTGGCCTTTGCCGTGATTTTTTTTGGTTGCCTGATGATAATCCCAATAATTGAACAGGCATAGGCTGCGGATGACAGGAACAAGGAAAGCAAGGCAAGAAAAGTTCTGATGGCAAGCGCCAAGGCCATGGCGGCTCTAACGGTGGAGGTGAATGTATGAACTACGAATAATTAAAAAAAAGAACAACAAATGGACTAGAACAATATCTAATATGGCGGCCATATGGCAGCCGCTAACCTATAAAATTGGTAATGCCATTTCACTCATTCCTATCAACCTTCATCAAAGACAGTCCTGAAATAATCAGTTTAGGTCTGAACATAATAGATTTCTCAAAGGATTTTTTGTTATACACATCCATTGAATCTGAATCTGCGAATGGCAATTATATGGTTAATGTTGGCAATTATTTTATGGGAATATATATAGAAAATCTAATCTGGACTAGAAGGTTTATCACAGCTGCCATAGTTCAGGGAGCAATCATTGTCGGTTTAACAGTTTTCATAATCTTGGGAGAAATTTCTATAATAAAACCCGGAATATCACGAGTAATTGCATCAGGAGGAGCGGGCACATGGTTTACTTTTGGCTATATCATGTATACTCAACCACATAAATTCACAGATAGATTTTTAGCTAACCATTACCTATACCTAATCATTTAGTTGAAATCAAATGCTTTATCCAAGGTCTACA
>JBNJLU010000246.1:0-3811 GCA_050591185.1 Candidatus Nitrosocosmicus sp. | reverse complement strand
CATCACTCAACTATCAAAGCCCTGATACCTATGAAAAAAAACATTATTATTGTTTAACCCAAGAGAATTTTGTGTCCGTGTAGTTCGAGCCACCTCACTTTGCCCGTAGTATATCAAAACAAACTACCATTACTGTTTTATATGGTGCTTATACACATGCAGTTGCTGTAGATATTGAATCTAAATTTTCTGAAGCTGGATTGGGTGCAATACTAGTAAGTGATTATAGGCACTTCGCGCATGGAAGACATCAATGGTTTGATAAACAAAAAGACTCGGCTATTATAGCACTAACATCTGCACCTGATGAGATGCTTAGTTCTAAAACGTTACAATTATTACCATCCAATATTCCAAAGTTAGTATTACAGAGTAATATCGATTCTTATGAAGCAACAATTGATCTTTTGATACAATCCATGATTGTTGTAAACATAGTCGGGTATAATGCAAAAATAGACCCTGGCAAACCTGGTGTTCCTGAGTATGGATCTAAAATTTATCACTTGCGTTATGAAAAATTATTAAATACTCCTTCATTGTCTATCGAAACAACGGCAATTCTGAGAAAGGCAAACGTTGACAACATTTTGAAATTAAATAGTGAAGAGTATATCAAATGGCAAAATGGATATAAAAATTTTATTAATAAAATAAGTTCTAACAAATACGGCAGTCTTATTTTAGACTATGATGGGACTTTGTGTTCTGCAGAAAACCGCTTTCTAGGAATCACAGCTGAAATTAAAGAAATGTTATTAAGCTTCGTTAAAAAGGGTTTTGTTCTTGGAATAATTTCAGGTAGAGGTAAATCTCTCCGTGATGAAATAAACAAGGTTTTTACCAACGCTCCAGAACTTAAAAATAATGTGGTTGTAGGATATTATAATGGAAGTGATATTGCAGTGCTTTCTAATCAAAACCGTCCTATAAAAAAAGCACCATTACACAAGTCTCTTAAGATAATTGCTAAGCGATCAAAGGCTCTAAAATTGGAGTTTGACATCAGCCCAAACCAACTCACTTTCGGTTCTAATGTCAACAGTAAATGGTATAATATAAGAAGAATATTATTAAATGAGGTTATGTTACTTAAATTAAAAGATATCACAATAGTAGAATCTTCTCATTCGATTGATATCATTCCTATGGATATAGCTTCAAAAAATAACATTATTAAACATTGCAGGAAAAAATGCAAAGATTTAGGTTTAGCACTGAATCCGCTTTGTATTGGTGATAAGGGACAATGGCCCGGAAATGATTATTTATTATTATCTAATCCCTTTGCATTAAGTGTTGGAGAAGTTTCATCAAGTCCCAATACTGGTTGGAATATTTGTCCTCCTGGTATGAGAGATGAAAAAGGCATGGCTTATTTATTCGATAAAATCAAAATGAATAAAGATCATTTTGTATTGCAAGGCATATGAGAAATACATTAGCAGAGAAACTTCTAGCTAAAATTATGGCTTGGACGCCTGAACGTATAGATGAAGAGCGGCCTTTATTGCAAGCCATGGCAAATTTAAAATGGAATGAATATCAACAATATGCTCCGGGTACTCTCTTTATAGAAAGTCTTTTAAAGTGGTTGCAGCAATTTGAAACATTAGAGGAGAAAAACATTGCTTACAGAATGATTAAACAACATTTAATTTTCATTTCTAGTGACCAGATGGCGCATTTAGTTAATATTTTATTTTCAGAAAAAGTAAATCCTATTTTAATAAAAAAAACTGCTGACGAAGTACCGCTACCACACTACCATGTAAAGCAAATTTTAAATCATCAATTATATAGAGAGAACTTACGTTCGTCTTTATTTATTGGATTAAGTGATGGTTCCCGAATAGATCAGTTCAGGAGAGATGCTGGCCTTAATAATGAGCAGGTTGTGGCAACATATGAAGTATCATCCGAAAAGATGGATGAGATGTTAAGCGATCTTCGAAAAGAAGTGCCAGACTCGAAATTTAGAACAATCTTCCTAATTGATGATTTTACTGCAAGTGGCAAAAGTTATTGTCGTCCTGAGGAAGGCAAGGGAAAACTTTTAAAGCTTTTTCATGCAATCTTCGAAGAAAAAACACGTGTGGGTTATCCTAACGTTCTCAATTTCGACGATTTACAAATCCATCTATTATTTTATATCGCTACTACAGAAGCGCTCCAAAATATACGCGATGGCGTGGCGCATTGGCAGAAAAAGTACGATATCTCTTTTCTTTGCACCGTCGATTGTTTGCTTGCCATTGATGGAACTACAAAACAAAAGATTATGGATGATAATGAAATAGTTGAATTGATAAAAAAATATTTTGATCTAGATATAGTAAACGAGCATTACAAGAAAGGGAAATATGACCATCCCTATCTCGGATTTAACGAATGCGGCTTGCCTCTTGTATTAAACCATAATTGTCCAAACAACTCTTTGCCGATATTATGGATGCCTGATGATAAAAAATACAAAGGCTTATTTCCTAGAATTTCAAGGCATAAATAAAATGAGCACTAAAGTCAGAAATCCATTTTTATTAAGAGCTGCTGAGCGCATAGAATCAGACGCTAGTTTTTTACGCCTTTACAGCCCATTAGTACTTGATTCATTTTTAGAAATGCATGATTTGGGTAAGTTGTGGCAAAAAATATTTTTTATACGTAGTTCTCCTGGTGCGGGTAAAACTTCACTTCTTCGCCTTTTTGAACCAAACTCATTATTAACATTACATAATAGAAAGTCTAATGAAGAGTTTAAAGAACTTTTTAAAAAATTAAAAAAATTAGAGGTTGTTAGTGATGATTCAATTAACGTATTGGGTGTGAATCTAACCTTCACTAGGAATTATGAAATTTTAGAAAACTTCAATGGAATAAATGAAGGTAATCGGAAGCGATTATTTTTCTCTCTTTTAAATAGCAGAATTATTACCGCTACTTTAAGATCTGTTCTATCAATCAAAAAGCTTCGTTTTCTTGAGGATCTTGATAAGATTGACTTTGTCTATCCTAATAAAGAACTTTACTTTCAAAAGGTTGAAGTGCCATGTAATGGTAAGATACTATATGATTGGGCAGCTACAATTGAACGTTCTATTTATGACTTGCTTGATAGCTTTTTGCCCAATACAAATATTTCTATAGAGGGGCATAGTGAGCTGTTTTCAATAAATGTCCTCAGACCAGAATTTATTCACTTTGAGGGTAATCCTGTTTGTAGACAAATTCTTTACATGCTTGATGATGTACACAAGCTATCAGGCAGGCAAAGAAGATTGATGATCGAACATCTTCTAGAAAGAAGGTCAAATATAAGTATCTGGTTATCCGAAAGATTAGAGGCTCTTAATAATTTAAAAACAAATATTGGAAGAGATTACGAAGAGTTTAATTTAGAAAATTATTGGAAAGATAGAGAGGTCAAATTTGAGAAGTTCCTTTCAAATATTGCTAATAAGCGAGCTGCTGAATCAAGAGAAGACGTGGAATTTTCTTTAGAGTCTGAGCAAAATGAATATGATCTTACTGAAAAATACAAATCGGCAAAAGAGCAATTGATTGAAACTATTAGAGATTTGAGTAAAGGAACAAGAAAGTTTGATGAATGGATAAAATATATTTCTACATCAAACGATTTTACTGATCAAGAAATATGTTTATTGGCAAAAAGAATTGAAATTCTAATTCATCGGAATTTATGTAAAACAGAGTATAATACTCCCCATTTTTCAGACAGGCAAATAAGATAGAAATTTGTAAATCTGTCCTGCCGTGTCGGGACTTAAAACCTGTTTAAAAATGAGTAAAA
>JBNJLU010000245.1:0-3837 GCA_050591185.1 Candidatus Nitrosocosmicus sp. | reverse complement strand
ACTATAATTTAAAGGCTACAAAATAGACGTCACTATTCACAACACTGAAAATGTTACAATTATCATTGGTTGCAGTTACAATCCCATAACTCTTGATTTTAAGGGATACATGGAGTTTTCAAATATTTTAACCAGAATAGAGGAAAGGCTTGCGAGAATTGTCAATGATTGCTCTGTATATTACATTAAATATCAGAAAAAAACAAAATCTGGGAACAATAAAAAAACTATTTTTGGTATTAGCAATGATATTCCAAATGGAGATCTTAGTTTGCCAGATAATGCCACCGCTGTCTATAATAACCCGTTTGTCAAAATACCCTCTTATGAAAACTGGATAATAACGATGTGGCATTTTGGAGCCGATTCCATTGGTTCCTACAGTGGAGATAGATTTCATATATCAATGACAAACCTAGATAGGACCGTCCGGAATATCTACTCAAAGCAGTATGGAAAAAGACAAAAAATCCGGGTTGAAAGGCAAGAATATCCAAATAAAAGGTTTCATGAAGCAATAGATGAAAAACTAGACAAGTCCTCTGATTATTAGTCATTTTGATTAAGTTATATCCGTCAATGTATATTGGCCTGATATTAGGTTCTGTTAGCATTTATTTCAATAGTCTATTGTAGTTGCTTCTCTTTTTGGCAAAGCATTGTAAAAAACACCGGATTTGAAAACATACCGAAACATTCTTCATTGCATTCTATTAGTTATGTTGACTTCTGAGTTACATCTTAGTTCACCCTAGTAATACATTTGGTTATAGAGAATCCTTCCAATTTCATCTTTTTCAGCAGTTGGTGGCACAGTTGTATCAACAATAACAGCACAAAAGTCAAAGTGAAAGTCTGGATTCACAAATGACAGAGATGAAGGCAGATCTAATGTCTGAATAGCAGTATAAGTAGAACAAAAATATAGTAAATTCTTATGAAACCTTCTGTTATACACTGTATAACAGACTTTTCTAGTAGATTGTAATAGAATGATCTTATATATCAAATTTGTATACCGTGCATAAAATTATTCTTGGGTTTTTAGAGGTATTGAGTATGTTGCCAACCATCAAGTTATCTAATGTAAATCACTGCACATTTGTGTTTAGATGTCTATATATCCAAATCATACAACAAATGACTTTTATTACTAAAACAAAGTGATATTCTATGTCGCTATAAAAATAAATGAGCCATCAGGCATGGTTTGTTCTGAAAAACCATAAAGTGGAGAGTCGAACAGGTAGCCAATTACAAGACAAAGCACAAAGCTGATTGCAACAATATGTTTAGGGTCCGGTCGAGTGTGTCCATATTTGTTGAAATCCCATATATAGGATAATTATGTTTGGTGTTACCATTATTATAAATTATTTGGAAATACACTATACAGAAAATACAATCAGGTTTAACCAAAAAACATCAATACTAAAATCCTAAATATGATAACTACCTGTATAAAAACATAGTCATGCCTTTTTCAAAAAATTTTAAGGGTAATGGTATTAAAGATTATTTAGAAAGTAACAGTTTTCCATATGATGACGATGAGATAAAAGTATCAAAGAAGATAAGATCACTAAGGCAACTGACGCGCGTCGAGAGAGAAATGGTGAAAATGGTCTTTAAGCAGGCTTCTATCAAATGCCTGACTTTGGAGGACACCCAAAAATACATCGCATTGAAAACCAATATCTGGATTATTATGAACCCTTGCCTTGAGTTACTAAAAAAATCCGAGGAGCAGGAAAACAGGGAGTGGTATTTCAGATTGGCCAAAGACCAGGAAGGTTTCATCTTAAGCCACAAAAGGGCAATGGATGAGATAGAGCAATACACAAGGGAATTGTGGGGCATGGCAGAAGACCCAAATACCAAGGAAAAGACTAAAATTAAGGTCATTCAAACATTGCATGAATTAACAAAAACAACGGTTTTGTTGCAAAGAGACCTGCCATTTTTAACAGGCCTTTGGAAATTCATTGACAGTGACATTTTAAATAATGGTTTCAAGCATTAGAATAATTTATGATGATGAAAGTAAATTCCCAAATGGTTATCAGTATGTAGATGGTTTGCATCTGTTTCTACATGCTGCAATTCCATCTATTGTTAATCTAAAATCATTATTCTCTGTAATATCTACAAGATTTAAGTTATGAAATACTCTGTCATATTTTCTGCAAAATTATCCGGAAACACTGCGCCAAACCTGTCTTCGAGGTCTTCAAGTTTTACAATAGCGTTATCTTCATTAAAATTTTGACATAATGAGATAACACTAATGCTTGAACCCTGTTATGTAATTCATCATCACTTTCTGTATCTGCTAACCTTGCCATGTATATTGGATTAATATTATAGTTTAGATGTATACTTAATCCTACAAGTTAACAATATGCACACCTAGATTTGTTTTTAATAGTAACAGTAACATGCATATGCAAATAAAAACAATGATTGATATCTACAATAAATGGTAATGCTCAACAAACATCATGGTAAAATGTAAAATGGCAAAAGAATCTAAAATAAATTGAACTCAATGCTAATGTCGTTTTCTTTAATTTATTTCTATAGTGATTGTTTCTTCATTAATATATCCATATTCTAAACATATACATGCATAAAGTTGGAACCAGAATATGGTCAAATTTGACGTCGGCCAAGGGAGTTAATATGGTAGGTAAAGGGGTTCAACAACTATTTAGGATTAATATGACAGATAAATTATTTTTATATATTATATACATATTTTGATTTTCTGACATCCATTGGTAATCACATACCCAAAGTTGCTTTTTATAGCAAGATATAGGTATGACCAATAAAACTTAAAGTTTTTGTTTAGATCTTTTCAACTTATCTGACGACCTTTTACAACTTTAAGCTAGTTGTTTATCTGACAGGAACTTGACAGGGCCCAATAAATACAGACATATAAACCAGAATAAAAATTAACAATTATTCGGGGTTATGCTTTATTGATTTTTTAATAGGTTAATTGATTCGTGAATCACAAGTAAAATAAACATTATGACGTATACCAAATTTAATTAGTCTCATACACATTCCTATTCCGTTTTTCTTTAATTTCATCCACCAAATAATGAATCGATTCCAAGTATCTTTCCTTGCTTATACGATCATTGTTCTCATCTATAATACTAAATGTAATAGTAATTTGTGAAAGTATTAATTGAAACATCTTATCGATATCAACATGCTCTGTCTCCTTTTGGATATATTCTTCAATCTTTTTATCGTAATTTCTTAATAGAAATCTTCTGAAACTACCCTCCAATTCTCTGTATACTGTTTCTTCAACATTTTTACTCTTTAGTTTTAATTCTAACTCTATCCTTTGATTGCATTCAGGAAAGACTGTTTTGATAAAATTGCATATATTTTCAAATGTTTTTGTTACGAACATGGTCCGCAATATTATTTTGTTTTCCGTACCTGGATTCGTTGTCAAATTCATCCTCATCCCCGTCATTATAAACCATATTCTCTTTTTCTAAGACAAATAGAGCCCATTACAAGTAAATTCATCCCATCTTATTTAAAATTGAAATTCAGAAAGGCCAAAGCATAACATTTCAGGAGGTAAAAATAAGAATAAGAAATCATGTTTGTGTTATTATAGAGATATTTAATCAAATGCTGAGAAATCCAACAAATATAACACATTACTATATTGCATATGTAATTTTTTAAACTAATTGCCATACACCCTATAAACGTTACCAGTCGAATTATCAATAAAACTCCATGATTCACTATCGATATTAATCTTTTCAAAGTACTGTTTAGTGCTGCTATATAACCTAT
>JBNJLU010000244.1:0-3837 GCA_050591185.1 Candidatus Nitrosocosmicus sp. | reverse complement strand
ATGATGATAAAAGTATCATTGTATAACCTGTTTAGAAGAATACAGTAGAATAAGAATAGTTGTGATCGAAGGATAATGAATTAGGAAACAAAGCAGTTTTTTCTAGATTATGGTTTTTACTTATTTTCCAACATATTTTTACAAAACATAGCAAGTAATTATCACGATGATCTTTTCTTTCTTACGATTTTTTTTGCTTTTTGGCCATCCAACTCCACTTCGTCATCGATCATTGGTTTAGTTGACGGATTTAATTTTGCTACTTTTGGTATTGCCATTACAAAGTGAATATGAAAGCAGGAAAACGATTCGCATAATGAGCAATAAAGTTTACCGTTATTGAAATAAATTTCGGCGGTTTTATTTTCTTTAAAGTCTTTTATATATATCGTGTCCCTGCTACAGCCATCATCCGATAAAAAGGGAGCATAATGCTTTAGAAATTCATCCTTTTCCAATATATCATGAAGTAAATCATTAACAAAACCTCCAAAGTGCTCATTAACAAATGGTGATTTCTTTTTTTCTTCAATCCATTTTGCCTTTAATTCCTTAACCAAATCCACACGTAACGTGATCAATTCAGAACGTTTTGATCTAGGCATGTTAAATATAGTGTATATACAATCACACCATATTTATAATTATTATATATATGTATATGCAGTATATCATATGTATACACTGCGTAATATATATTAATATGGTCAATAATTAAACTATATGAATAAAAAACAATTTAAAGGAAAAACAATGGATTGTCCACCACATCTTTCTTGCAATACAGAAAAAAAGATCGCAAACAAGTGTTTGATTAATACCATTTAACATAAAGTGTGTGACACTTGTATTCACAGAGCAATAAAATAAAAAAAGATACAACACACTCCAATAAGTTCATTAGCGCATATGAGGAATTAATTGACAATAACAGAAAGTTGTTTAACATTCCACCTATTGACGATTTCTTTTGCTTTCAAGATAAAAAAAACATTAGCATCATCAATAGATGCGAAGCAACACAACATCTCTTATACCATCTTGTCACAAGATTATGTATAGGGCATTCAAAATACAACGAGAAGAATAAAACCGTTCTGATAGATGCAGGTGGCAATAATTTAGGATATCTTTACATTAATTTGACAAAAATGGCAGTTAAAGAGAAATTCAATATGAACAAGATATTAGATAACATAATACTGTCAAGAGCATTTACGCCCTATCAATTGGCAAACGTTCTCATTAATGAAGTACCCACACTAATTCAAAAGCTAAATTGCAAAATGCAAATAATAGTTTTAGACATGTTTGACACTTTACCTTCACCATTAGCCAACAAAGTTAAATCAAAATTAACAAAAAATGCACCAGACGTTAAAGAAGGTAAAACAAAACTGTTAAACGAGATGTTGCAGAGCATGATTAATTTCTCAAAAGATCATTTTTCAGTACTTGCATTTACCAACCTTAGAAAAGTATTTAGTAAAAGTATTCCTTCACGCTTTAATCAGATATTAGAAATAGATAGCATCCATGACAATAAAAAAAACAAAAATGAAACAGTTCTCCACATGAAGACAATCCATGCCAAAAAGTCATTGACGCTTGAATGCATTTTAGAAAATTGCGCGGTAAAAGGGAAATACATTGGGTAGAGCCGTTTCCCCTTTTAGGCAATCAATCGATACAGAAAAACTGGCATGGAAACAATTTTGGAAACGCCTTTGCAGGCAGGATAAAAAACTTTCAACCAACTATTCCCAGTCCAAAGATTTATTGTCATTGTTTATCGAATCAAGCAAATTCATGTGTAATCCAAACCATTTTTATGTCCACCCTGTTCCATAATGAAAAATATTTCAACCAACAACAATAACAACAAAAGTCAAAACAGATATAGGGCAAAATGATTTTGAACAAGAGTTATCTAGAGAAAAAACTATGAACAGACACTCAAAAATTGGAAGAGACCCACAGATTGTTTAAATGAAAACAATCAAAACGCCTTAAAAAACGATAAAAGACGGTTATTTCAAATATTCAAAATAGGCAACATCAAACAAAAAAGAAGAATTTGATCCATGCTTAACTCAATCTCGCTTAATGGCATTGATTCGTAATCAACAAAAACAAATTAACAATAGTAAAGAGAAACAACATGAAATTGCGGAAATCTTGCCGCATTAGTTGATTTACAAGACATAACAATGACTACACAAACCATTACAGGATGTTTGTTTGACAATTACGCTTTAAAAGACAAAATGATTTTGTGGAGAAAAGAGAAAAATGGAAATGTAAAAAGATTGGAAAATGATTGGACACTACCGTTTATGTTGCATCGTATTTTAAGTTGGATCTAAAACGATTAATTCAAAACAACCAAATTTTACCATTCATTAAATAATATGATTTTGTGGTGAAATATGAGTACCCAGAAGACAGTAAAAAAAGAGAAGTTTTAAGACTGGCATTAAACGATTCATTTCAAATATATAAACTAGCCCAAAACATCGAAAAGCACTGTAAGAGATTTGGCCAATACATGTTATACAATGTATACAATTTGAAAGAACAGTCTTATATGTATGAGCATGATGTTTATCCGACAGGAATTTACGATATAGTCAGGTGTAGAAATAAGAGGAATGATACCAAATTAAGATGGATTCTGAACAATGATAACATAAGTTCTTTTGACTATACCATCCCAAGCTTTAAGATACTTTTCTTCCAAAATACATTTCAAAAAGGAATCACATTGGAAGACTTTTGACGACAAGATACAGATTTTACAATAAAAATAAATTGGGGGACAATGATATCCACACTAAAGAAGAAATCAAGATATCCAAAAATGATGAAACTGAAACCACATTGGAATTTTCCTCTGAGATTAAAAAAAAACGATCCAGACATAACCATAACTTCCAACGGCGACCAAACCCTATTTCCATACCTGTTTTACAGGTCAAAAATTAACGGTGTTACAGACAAATTAAAACAAAACATAAACAGGAAGCAACCTAAAAACCTCAACCGGAATGGTATTGGGTCATCTGTCACCACCTCGTCTCCATCACCCTCGTTTATTTCTTATGGCAGGATACCATTTTCCTCATATGAGAAACAAAATTAAAACCATCATTGAGGCCAGCTCATAATAACTCGAGACCACCATTATAAAAATTGATATCCACAAAATTAAAATAAAAATACAGCATCATACACCGTCAGAAAAGAATTCCTTTGATTTTTCTAATACCATTAGTTCATCTTTTGTTAACGAATTTTTGTTTAACAGTTCTTTGAACTGCAGTGCATTAACAAGGGCTTTACCGGAATAATGATTGTTAAGATAGACAAATGTTGAACTCACTTGCTCTTTTATCTTTGTTATCTTATCAGCCCAAGGAATTAGTTCGCTTTCTGAATACAAATAATCATACCAATAATGACTTTTACTGTCATTTCTGCCATGCAATCTGATTATTGCATGCGTGTTTGTTGAAAGGTTATTTTCATCAGATAAAAATTCCAAGTTTTCTTTAGCAGGTGAATCGGTTAATACTGATGCGACATCATAATGCCGCAGCATTTCAAATGCACCTTCAGTATTCCATGAAGGATGTCTAAACTCAATTGAATATTGGTTGTTGTATTTCGCACTGCCATCTTCCTCATGCAATTTGTTGAGGAACCTTTCAGTTTTTGCAAATTCCCTAATTGTAAAACTTGGAGGCAATTGGATGATGATCGTTCCTAGTTTATTGGCACCCTTAAGAGGGGATATTTTTTCCAAGAACTCCAAAAAGTCAGAAATCACGTTTTTAT
>JBNJLU010000243.1:0-3853 GCA_050591185.1 Candidatus Nitrosocosmicus sp. | reverse complement strand
GGTTTAAACTAAGCCATTAGTTTTAGCTATTTGTCAATACCAGGGTAAAGATATTGCAAAGACTGTTCTATCACTTTATAACCAAATATTTTGCCAATTTTTCCTTTTTTGGAATATGTTTCAGTAAATCTTGATGTACCATCATTCTTAATGTTTTTACCGGATACCAGAAGAGGGATTGGATCGTCAGTATGAGATTTTTTACTGCAAGGGGTTGAATGATCCCCTGAAATAATAAAATTTACATCAATATCTTCAAAATCATCAATTCCTTTTTCTAAAGGTTTAAAGAAATATCTGTCTATTTCTTCTATATTTTTCTTTTTTCCTTTTGCATCACCGTCATGACCAAATTCATCAGGCCCTTTAATATGAACATAGAAAAAGTCATGATTTTTTATGTTATCTAAAAGCGTTTTAGATTTTAGTTCATATTCATCAGGTTCACCATCTTTATACGATTTAATACCAAGAATTTTTGAAATGCCTATTTCTACGGGCATATCAACTAATGATGCAAAATCAAGGTCGTATTTTTCATTTATTGGTTGGACTTGAGGATATCGATTACCCGCATCTCTCAATAGGATACAATTAATTGGCAACAAACCTTGATTTACTCTTCTAGTATTAACCGCACAGTCATTTAACAACCGAATTGTTTGATCCGAAAAAGAATTTACAATATTGGCAGAGGATTTAGATTCTTCATCACCGTATTGAGAATCAGCAACATAAAGTTCATTAGTTGAGATAGATTTAGCTATTCCAATACCATCGATTTTATCATATGCAGGATCAGTGTTAGTTATATTTTCACCCAAAACTTTGTCCTTCTTTCTAAAACGTAATACAACCCTATGACCAATTGTAGGCTCCATAGTGATCTGAAGGTCCTCAAAAATCCGGATGTTTTTATTGATCAAATTACAAATTTCTAAAGAATCCGCCTTGGAAATGATTCTTCCCGCTCTTCTATCAATTATTTTTTTATTAGTATCAATAGTGGCAAAATTACCTCTTAAAGCTAAATCTCCGTTTTTAAAATCTATGTTGCAACCTAGACATTCTACAACGCCTCTTCCAACATAGTCTTTATCTTTAAAATTGTATCCCAACATATTAAAAACTGCAATATCTGATTGAGGAGCAATTCCTTCACCAACACTCATTACTTGCCCTGAAATTCCATTTCTTGCTATTCTATCCAAATTTGGGGTAATAGCAGATTCCAATGGAGTCAATTCGTTCAGGTCCGGATGAGGAAGATCACCTATTCCATCTAATAAAACATAAATAATTTTATTGTCCAATCGATCTTTTATTTAAATTGCCAAATTTAATTTTAATGAAACAATAACTTTCCATATCAAAGAAAAATTACATAGCGAATACAAAATTAATATTATAACGAAAAATAAATTAAATAGTGATAGAATATAAGGTAATTCTAGATAAGAACAACGAAATACTATTAAAAAACAATAAAACTAAAATATACTTAGACCCTATTCACATAGTAGATGAAGATTATATCTTTATTTCTCATGCCCATACAGATCATCTCCTAAATAAAACACACCTAAAAAAATTCAATTTAAAAAATAAAATTATTAGTTCTAATGAAACATCGGTAATTGCAAATATCAGAGGATACAATATAAGTAATAATTTAGAGATATATGAAGACTTTCAATTGATAGACAATGGCCATATTCTAGGGTCAAGAGGATTGCTATTCAACAAAAAAGTTTTTTATACCGGAGACCTTTCTACCAGAAAGAGGGCTTTTCTGAATAAGCCTGAAATACCAAAGGTAGAAACATTAATTATTGAGTCAACTTTTGGTAAACCAGAATACAAATTTCCCCCGCTCGATAAAATAACATACCAAGTAAATTCATTGATTTCGGAAATGTACTCAAGAGGAATTCCGGTAATTTTGATGGGATATTCTTTAGGTAAAGCTCAAATTCTCACCGCATTGTTTGGCGCATGGAAGCCACTTATAGTACACGATAATATTTATCAATTCAATAATATATATAAAAATTTTGGCATAGTATTAGAAGAATCAACATCTTTATCATGTGCAAAAGAAAAAAACATGTTGGACAAAAAACCATGGGTATTGATTTATCCATTAATTAGCGGCAAGCACTCAGCTATAAACTATTTAAAAGAAAAGTATGGTGCAGTTACCATAGGATTTAGTGGTTGGGCGGTCAACAAAAATTATTGTCACATCATGAATTTGGATTATGTCTTTCCATTTAGCGACCATTGTGATTTTGACGAACTATTGGAAGTTATAAAGAAAAGCAGGCCCGAAAAGATTTTTACTGTGCATGGGTTTCAGGTTGAATTTGCGAAACATCTCAATCATTTAGGATATAATGCGGAACCTGTAAATAAATTAAAAGGAAGAAAAACAAAAGAATTGAAAACAAATAAAAATAAAACGTTGGATTATTTTTTTTAAAGACTTTTACTTCTCTAAATCCCTAAAATATGGCACTACTTTGTTTCCAAATGTCTCTATATTCTTATACAAACCATCTCCCCAAAATCTAATTATAAAGTGGTTAGTTCCCGACTTTATGAACCTCTCTAGCATTTCTATAACATCATCCGGACTTCCCACCCCAATTGCAGATCTAGCAACATCATCCGGGATCTTAATAGATGCTTTTTTCATTTGTTCCATTAATTCGGGTTTATTCATAGCATATTCTGTGAAATATTTTCGGAAATCAAATTCTGAATCTAGTTGAATGTTATGGACTTTTAAAAGTTCGGGTTTATACAGACTAACTTTCACAGCATTCTTCATTTTTTCCCAAGCTCCTTCACCATCTTCGGTTAAATAGACATCCACATCATTTGCGAATTCAAAATTAGAAATATCCCTTCCCAGTCTTTTGGCATGGTCTTTGATAACATTTGCATGATATTCAAATAACTCTGGAGTGTAACCTATGGGTATCCAGCCGTCACCATATATTGCACATAGCTCTAATGTTTTTGGAGCACCAGCAGCAATATATATAGGAGGCCTTGGCTTTCGAATTGGTTTTGCTTGCAAACAAGCCTCAATTAAATTATAATATTTTCCCGTGTAATTCACTTTATTATCTGGGTTGGACTCAAATAACTTTTCAATGACCTCCAATTGTTCTTTGAATTTTGTAACTGGTTTACTAAACTCAATACCAAAATCTATGACATTTTGAGCTTCCCCAGCCCCGATACCTAATATTCCCCTACCTTTTGTTATTCTATCAAGAGTAACTGTAGACAATGCAATAGTAGAAGGATGTCTTCTTATTGCATCGGTTACACAAGTTCCTAATTCAACTTTATTTGTAACTGCGCCAATAGCACCCAACATTAGCCACGCATCATTAACTACTGCATTTTTCCATTGAGGCACGTTTGTATGATCCATTGCCCATATGGAGTCAAAATTGGTTCTATCAGCAACCTGTGCGGCAGTAATGACCTTTGTCTCATCCAAGCCAAGCCTTGCAACATTTAAACCAAATGTCAATCCAAATTTAATTCTCATCCTAATAATACCTCCACCTCAGAAATAGTATTAACAAATCCGTAATTATGCATATCTATGGTATCTCTGAAATAATCTTGTTTTTATAAGTTTTTTTTATAAATGATGATATCTGTTATTTATTTGAGAAAAATTAGATTTTTTTAAAATACAATTAATATAAGAGAATTATTTCTTCATATTTATTAAAATGAATCAGGATAATAAAACAGTGCTTGTTACTGGTAGTGGAACTGGAATAGGTCAGGCCATAGCAAGAAAATTTGCAAAGCTAGGATACAATAT
>JBNJLU010000242.1:0-3859 GCA_050591185.1 Candidatus Nitrosocosmicus sp. | reverse complement strand
AATTGAGTAGCACCATATTAAAGAAAAGATTTTATAAAAAATTATGCTATACAAAGGTGAATTATTGAAATATACACTATTTGGATTTTTATTGATTCTTTTTATAATAATATTATCTTTAAACTACAAGAATACTATTCAAATTAATGGCACATTAGACAAAATCGATATGGATAATCCAGTAGTGGAACCAAATCGTGAAAACTATAAATCAAATATTAACGATACATTTTCTATTGAAGGAGCATTAATTTCAACCATCATCCAGAATTTATCATCGTTTTACCCTAATGTTCATAATGTTCATAATTACACCGAGGAAAAACAGACACCTGGCTCACCACAGTCAAAAATGCCCACAAACAATAAAACTAATAATGAAACAGATTTTGGATCACAGCCCGATGGATTCCAACAACAACAACAACAACAAACATTATATCCAATTCCAAAGCCAATTTTGCAAAACACTGCTAACACAGAACCAAATGTCTCAGAGACATTCTCAGATAATTTAGTCTCAATGCTATCAGGAATAATATTAGAATCCATTCATACAGGCAATCCTACAATCAATAATGAAACCATACAACCAGATTCAGACAACAAAAACAATAAAGAAGACACAATTTTAGTATCTGGAAAGTGGAAAATGGATGTCGAAAATAGCAATATCACAGGCTTCAATACCAGATTTGTGATGATCACATCTAACGGAACAGGATTCCATTGGCATTCAATGGACAACCTAAAGACAAGCGAAAAGTTTTTTTTGGGAAAGGATGACAGTGCAACAATAAATGGAAAGTTGGATTTCCTTACTGGCAACAATACAACAAAACAACCAGTAGACATACTATTGGCTATTAATAATTTAGAACTTATCCAAATAACCCTATTAAGTAAAGATATTTCAAGCCATTTTTACGGATTTCCAATATATGGTACTATAGACTCAATAAAAATCAAAAATTAGTTTTTTGGTTTCTTCTTTTTTATTTGTTTTATAATCGGCATTGTAATTGCTCCTTCGGATGCAGATTTGACCAGTGTGGCATATTTAGATAATGCACCTGTTTTGTATCGTATTTTAATGGTTTTTAATTTTTTAAATCGTTTTGAAAATTCTTTATTAGATATTTCAAGGTCTACGGTTCCGTTCACTAAGTCTATTTTTATCTTATCGCCACTTTTAATCAATGATATGGGCCCACCACTCATGGCTTCTGGAGAAACATGCCCTATCATGAAACCTCTTGTTGCCCCAGAAAAACGGCCATCAGTTAACATAGCAACCTTTTCGCCCAAGCCCTGGCCAACTATAGCAGCAGTAACAGCCAACATCTCCCTCATTCCAGGTCCACCCTTTGGGCCTTCGTATCGTATTACAACAATATCGCCTTCAACAATTTCCCCATTTGAAATGGATTCAGATGCAGAATCTTCAGAATCAAAAACTTTGGCATTGCCTACGAATTTATCAGACTTTAGACCCGCTATCTTGACTACAGCACCATCGGGTGCCAAATTGCCAAACAGTATCTTTAATGTCCCCTCGTCATGAATCGGATTTTCCACAGACTTGAGGATTTTATTATACTCTTTTTCATAGTTTTTAGCATATGCAGTAGATTTTGTAAAACTAAATGATTCTAAATTTTCTTTTAATGTATTTCCGGTGACTGTCAACACATCACCATTGATTATTCCCTTATCAAGAAGGGATTTCAGAACTACAGGAACACCACCAATGTTATCAAGATCCAGCATAACATAATCACCTCCAGGTCGCATGTTGGCAATATGTGGTGTTTTTTTTCTTATTATTTCAAAATCCTTAATGTCCAATTTTACGCCTGCCTCTCGGGACAACGCCAATAGGTGTAAAACAGCATTGGTTGAGCCACCTATAGCGTTGGCTATAACAATGGCATTTTCAAATGACTCATATTTCAATATATCGCGAGGCCTTATGTTGTTCTCTATAAGATGGTTTATAGATTTTCCAGTATCATAACAAATCCTGTATCTCGTTTCACTTTCTGCAGCTGGAGTTGCACTGCCGGGCAACGACATACCTATTGCTTCACTAATTGATGCCATAGTGTTGGCCGTGTACATACCGGCACATGACCCTGCTGATGGACAAGCGACATTCTCAAGGCTAGTTAACTGTTCAAGACTCATCTTGCCCGCATCAAAAGTTCCAACTGCCTCATAAACATCTTGAACAGTAACAGGTTTACCATTCCAATTACCTGGCAGTATAGTACCTCCATATACAAAAATTGAAGGAAGGTTAAGCCTAGCCATAGCCATTAGTGTTCCGGGCAAACTTTTATCGCATCCAGATATCCCAACTATGGCATCATATTGGTGAGCGCGAACCATTATCTCTATAGAGTCTGCAATTATCTCTCTACTCACAAGAGAGGATTTCATACCCTCATGACCCATAGCAATACCATCAGAAACCGAAATGGTGGTAAACTCCCGTGGGGTGTTTCCTGAATCTTTGACACCCTCCTTTGCTTTTTGAGCTAGTTTTCCTAAATGTATATTGCAAGGAGTAGCTTCGTTACATGTGCTAGAAACAGCCACAAAAGGTTTACTTAAATCCTCATCCGTGAGTCCCATCGCTTTATACATTGCCCTATGAGGGGCTTTTGACGGCCCTTCCACTGTTTTTCTGCTTGGTAAAACCATTATATGCTTATTTGAAATAAAATTATAAAATAAAAACTTATTCTATTTTGATTATTCAAGATTTGCCATTATTTTTATAGAGTCTAAACGCTCGAATTTAATAATAGTTTCACAGATGCCACACTCTATACTGTTATTATGAAGTTCACTTGTTTGTATTTCATTTAAGTATTCACACTTTGGACATGGAAATGAAAAACTTACAGTGAAATTCTCTAACTCTATTGCTTCGCCCATATACTGTAAAAAATTTTCGAGCTATTTAAAATGAACTATAACAAACAAAGAAAATACTACATAGCATGTGATAACCATTCAAACAGAAAATTAAATATCCAATACAATTAATTATTCATCGTAGATGCATAAAACCAATGAGAGATGTATATTTTGTAAAATAATCAATAAAAGCATTCCTAATGCAATAGTTTACGAAGATGATAAGTTTTTAGTGTTTTTAGACCGATATCCAATCAACTATGGTCACACATTAGTAATTCCCAAGGATCATTTTGATAACATATTGGAAATGCCAATAAACCTGGTTGGAGAGATTCACTCACTTGTTCCCCAAATAGCAAAGGCGGTTATAACAACAATAGGTGGGAATGGGTTTAACGTTAGCCAAAATAACGGCAAATCTGCCAATCAAATCATACCCCATGTTCATGTTCACATTGTGCCCCGGTTTCTTGCTGAAAAAATAAAAGGTCAATGGCCAACGAGAAGAATCGCGAATATTGAGGATCTAAAAAACCTGGCAGAGAGAATAAAGATGAGTATTCGCGACATAGAATAAAAATTTCGAAAAAACATGAATTCAAGTAAAAGAAAAATAACCATAGGCATCCCAACTTTCAATGAAGAGAACAACATTTCAAATTTTGTTGAATCCTTAAAGAAACAAGATTTGCACCCAAACATTATTGAAAAAATTTTGTTCATAGACGATTCAGAGGATAACACACCAAATCTAATTAATAAGATGAAATCAGAGAACCCTGGCTTGAGAATAGAGTTACACCACAACAACAAAAGAATGGGCGCAAGTTACGCATGGAATACCATCTTTAAAAAGTCAGATGGCGAAGTAATTGTTTTGCTGGATGCAGACATAGAATTGGAAAAAAACTGCATCCGTAATTTATCAAAT
>JBNJLU010000241.1:0-3871 GCA_050591185.1 Candidatus Nitrosocosmicus sp. | reverse complement strand
TCTTAATTCGTTTGCTGCATCATCACTAACCCTTTCGGCACCAAATTTTTTTATTATTCTGATTGTGGAAGCTAATGCTATTTCAGATTCGGAAGACATTTGATACAATTTATTTTTCTTATTTAAATAATTTGCCCATTGCGTCTAACTTTCTGTTATGTTTTGATTTTGAAGTTTTTCCATTCGTTATTATATCTATAAATTCAAAAATACATAATGTGTTTTGTAGACTCTCATATCCATCTTTCTGATAGCGCATATGATGAATATTTGATGTTGATAATTGGAATTATAAATAATTTAAAAATCCGGGTATATTCGGTATCAGAGGATTTAGAATCATCTGTTAAAAACTTAAATATAAAAAAAAAATATTTTGTAAATTCTGAATCGTTTAAAGCGTTTGTTGGCATTCACCCTCAACATGCTTCTGCTAAACTGTTGGAACCTTTCGATGATTTTTTTCTATCCAATAAAGAAAGCGTAGATGGAATAGGTGAAATTGGTCTTGATCCAACATACACCACTAACAATGGCTCAAATACAATTGAAGCTCAAAGAAATGTTTTTAATCAAATGCTATCTATAGCTGAAAAAAATGACAAACCTATTTCGATACATTCGAGAAGATCTTTGAAAGATGTATTGGATATCTTGACCTCCTATCGGTTAAAGAGAGTTGTTTTCCATTGGTATGACGGAAACAAAAGTTTCTTGAGGAAAATTAATGAATTTGGTTACTATGTGTCTTTTGGACCCTACTTGCTATATTCAGAAGATAAGAAGGCTCTATTGACCGAATCTGATTTATCCTTGTTATTATTGGAAACTGATGGTCCTGTAGCCTACAGGCACTGTTTTAATAATTCTGTTACGTCTCCAGTATTTATAATAAGCTTGCTTAATTGTGTTTCAACTGTTCTTAAAAAAAACTTTGATGATGTGTCTGAGAAAATTTTTAGAAACTCGGTTGACTTTCTAAACACCAAATAGTATTATAATTTGTTATTTCAAATAAACTTTTCAAAATAAACGATAAAATACCTTTGTTTTTTTCCTAATGTTGTGGATAGAGTTAAACGCATGTCAAACGAATTATTAGAACGTTTTCCAGATAAGTTTACAATTGATTTTAATGAAAACAAAGAAGCAATTAAAAATTATGCACAGGTCCGTTCTAAAGAATTAAGAAACAAGATTGCCGGTTATATTACCTCCGTGGTTAATAGAAACTTGGCCCAACAAAACGCTTCTATGGCTTATTCTGAAGATGTTTTAGGATCAACAAAAGAATCTAGAGAATAATTTTGATAAAAATCAACTTGCTAGGTGGCATAAAAAAATCTATAGGGCAGTCAAATTTACAAATAAATGAAGAATCCTCCAGTATAAATGGAATCATCTCTTATTTGGAAAGCAATTATTATTCAAATAATAAAATAAACGAAAGGGACATAATGGTGGCTATCAATGGGATCGAATCTACCGTATTGGGTGGCTATAATGCAAAAGTCTCTTCAGGGGACACTGTGACTATTCTGTCAATTGTTCATGGCGGTTAAATTTTTTTTTGGGCATTGCTTATTGGTATTTCTTTTAGGTATTGAAATATATTTAATTTATTGTAATGGTTATTTATTGTGACTTTTAACGGAATTTTTAAGGTAATTAAGGTTTCAAAAGATAGAATTGGCGTTATAGTCGGAAAAAAGGGCTCTGTTAAGTCTGAAATAGAATCCAAATGTAATGTACGTCTTGAAATAGATGGTGAATCTGGTGACGTCAGTATTGGATTTAAAAATAATGCCTCATCTATTGAAATTGGAGTTTTTAAAGCCTCTGAAATAATAATGGCTATTTCAAAAGGATTTTCACCCGATAGGGCCTATAGTTTGTTAAATGAGGATAATGTCCTTCAGTTGATTGATCTGCGAGAGTATTCCGGAAAATCCACTAGTTCTCTTGATAGAATAAAATCTCGAATAATAGGACAGAGCGGAAAATCTAGGAGAAACATTGAGGACTTTACTGGTGCTTATTTATCCATATATGGCCATTTTGTAGGATTTATCGGAAATTATGAAGAAGCCTCTCTGGCGCTTGATGCTGTTACCATGCTGTGTAAGGGAAGTTCACATAAATCGGTTTATCATATGCTTGAAGAATATAGGAGAAAGAAAAAACTAGAGAAAATGGATCTTTGGGAAAAAAACGACATTCAATAGTCAAATGCATGATGAATAGCGGAACGACTCACATCTGCTTCACCTTCTATTTTTCATCTTTTTTCACAGCTTGGTTATTATGGTACTGATGATTATTTGATTATTAGAATTGGACAAAGATGATGAGAATTATGTCAACAATGATTCAAAAAAGGGGAATAAGATTGATAAATCTACCTTTTACTATTTGAGTACAATAGTAGCATTGGTTATGACTATACCTGGCGTCATAACCCTTATCACTATGCGATTTTATACTGATAGCCTTATTTTACAATTGGGTATAACTTCTTTTGTTTTTTTAATAAGCTTGATTTTTTCTATCAAAATAGCTAAACTATTATCTATAAGAGTTGAACACAAACAATTCAAATAATGACATGACTACTGTTTATTGATCTGTTGATTTTCAATAGATTTTTTTAGTTTTATGCTTCGCTGTTGTCCCATCTTTTAAAAGCATCGTTGCTTATGTCAAATTGATCTAAAGTTTTACCTACAATGTGTAAAACTAAATCATTTACCGTTTTTGGTCTGTGATAAAAGCCTGGCATGGCGGGCAAAATGATGACTCCTATTTTTGCAAGTTTTAGCATATTCGATAAATGGATCTGCGATAATGGTGTTTCCCGGGGAACAATAACCAATTTTCTATTCTCTTTAATAGTAACTGAAGCTGCTCTTGAAATTAAATTGTCATCATATCCATTTGCTATGCTTGATAAAGTTTTCATACTGCATGGAATTATTATCATTCCGCTTGTCTTAAAAGAGCCACTTGAAATTGACGCTGCCATATTGTTTTCTTCATACTCAAAGGTTGCTAATTCTTTTATTTTTGAGATATTTTCATCCGTTTCGATTTCTATGTTTTTTTCTGCCCATTTACTTAAGACTACATGAGTTTCAATCTCCAACTTATTGAGAAAGTATAGCAATTTTATCCCATAAATTACTCCGGAACTCCCTGTAATACCGACTACTATTTTGAGTTTTTTCTCCATCTAAGTGTTTGATATCTCTTTTCCAATATTTTATATTTAATACTTTATTTTTTTTTATATGTGCTAACTGTCTTTGGTTCAATAGCTCTAGATACGACTAGAACTCCATTTCAAACAAAAGAACGTATATTGGGTGGTGCTGCTACCTATGCTTCACTGTCTGGGTCCTTTTTTGTGCCTGCATCACTAATTGGTATAGTGGGGTATGATTTTCCTCAAAGCTACCAAACTCTCTTAGAAAACAAGGTGGATACAAAGGGTTTGATGAAACATGCCGAAAAAAAGACTTTTTTTTATGATTCCTCTTTTGATTATGATTTGTCTCATAGGACTACTAATAAAACCGAATTGAATGTTATAGAGAACTTTGAGCCTATGGTGCCTATGGAGTATGCCAATTCAAAATTTGTCTATCTTGCTAATAATGATCCAGATCAAAATTTAAAGATATTAAAAAAATTTAATCACCCCGAATTGGTTGTTTGTGATACTATTGAATATTGGATTCGAGAAAAAAAAAGTTCTGTGATATCCATGATGGAAAAAACTCATGGTGTAATAATCAACGATCAGGAGGCGAGGTTATTATGCAATTTGCCAAATCTGATTAAATGCGGAAAACAAATTCTATCATGGGGACCT
>JBNJLU010000240.1:0-3876 GCA_050591185.1 Candidatus Nitrosocosmicus sp. | reverse complement strand
AATTGATGATAAAATTCAAAATAGGGACAAAATAAAGATTATGGAACTTATCACCAATAACCTAAACAACCATATTCAGAAAAGCCACGAGCCGGCATTAGAGGAATTGAAATCATCATTGAATTTAAAAAAAATTCCCCACACAATAGATTGCTTTGATGTTTCAAACTTTGGAAATGATTTTGCTGTGGGTGCGTGCACCAGGTTTATCGACGGAGTGCCGCACAAAAGCAAGTACAGAAGGTTTAAGATTAAGAAGACAACCGGTCAAAACGATTTTTCAATGATGGAGGAAATAATTTCCAGAAGGTACAGCACGGATGAAAATTCAAAAATAGATAAAGTTATGGGCCACAGAGACAAAACGTCAGTTGTAAATAACAACGAAGATTTACCAAATCTCATAGTAATTGATGGAGGAAAAGGCCATTTGAATGTGGCTTTAAAAGCCTTAAAAAAAATCGGATTGGATAAAATAGAATGCATATCTTTGGCCAAAGAAAACGAAGAGATATTTGTGCCTTTTTCAAACAATCCAATAGTGATTCCCAAAAATAAAAAATCACTCAGAATTTTACAGCACATAAGAGATGAATCTCACAGATTTGGACTAAACTACAATAGAAAATTACGTAAAATAGGGATTGAACAAAAAGCATCTCCGCAATAGTAATACAAATGGGCATATATGCACACAAAACCATAATATTGTGTATTTAGCCAATCTCCGGATTTGCTTGGATAAACTACATTATTTTATTTAAATCAAATGTGCTTCATAATGTATTTGAATTAAACCCTCATTCTATCGACTTTCAAAGTCATTTTTAAAATTATGTGAATGGTTTATATCAATTGACATATTATACATTGTTAGCACACAAATAATATTTTTATCCTATTGCAAACAAAAAAGAGTGATTATTGAAAGTTCCAGGAATTGTAATATCAGGTGTAACAAGCGGGGTCGGAAAGACAACTATAACAATGGCAATCATACATGGTCTTCAAAGAAAAGGCTATAATGTACAGCCCTTCAAAATTGGTCCAGACTACATAGATCCATCTTACCATAATGCGATATCAAATAAAAGATCAAAGAATCTCGATGTATGGTTAATGGGTAGAAAAGGGATCACAGAATCCTTTTTTAACGCCACACAGGATTCTGATTTTACGGTATTGGAAGGAGTAATGGGTTTGTTTGATGGCCTCTCAGGAAGGAACAACTTTGCCAGCACCGCTCATGTTTCAAGAATACTTGACATTCCAATAATTTTGGTTGTAGATGCGCGAAAAGCCGCAAGGTCTTTGGCAGCTATAGCTTTAGGTTTTATAAAATTTGACAGGCAAACAAGAATTTCAGGAATAATAATAAACCACATTGCAAGTGAACGGCATTTAAAATATATAACCGAAGCTTTCCAAACAAAAATAAAAATTCCCATAATAGGCAAGATTTTTAGTAATAAAGAAAACAAACTCCAAGAAAGACATCTAGGTTTGATACCCACTATAGAGATAAATTTGGACAAAATTACCAATTTGATAGAAAACGCTAAAAAGATATCTCACGATATTGACATAGAAAAAGTTATAGAAATCGGGAAAAGTAAAACTACAATCGAGAAAAAAGGCAATGGAAGAAAAATAAACTTATTCAGTCTCGAAGACAACAAAAAAGAGACAAAGGAAAAGGTCAACATCTCGATAGCCCTCGACAAATCATTTAATTTTTACTACCAAGACAATTTAGAACTGTTGCAAAAAAAAGCAAAAATAGAATTTTTCAGCCCCATTGACAATGATGACATTTCCCGCAATAGCAGCGGTATTATAATAGGGGGAGGTTTTCCAGAAATAATAGCAGACAGATTAGAAAAAAATTCGTCAATGAAAAAAAATATAATGAAATCGGCACAAGACAATATGCCTATTTATGCAGAGTGTGGTGGTTTAATGTATTTAACAAAATCAATTTCAGGGTATAAAAACAAAAATAAAAAATACAAAATGGTGGGATTATTTGATGCAGAAACAATAATGACTGGAAAATTAACTTTAGGCTACACAGAAGCTATACTAAACAATAGCAAAACCATCCTTGGAAGCATAACGAGAATACGTGGACACGAATTCCATTATTCAAACATTATCAATAACCACAAAGATATAAAACTAGTTTATGCGTTAAAGAGAGGAAAAGGAATTGTTGATGGATATGATGGATTTTATTCAAATAATTGTATCGCATCATACATGCACACTCATTTTATTAACTCAAAGATTTCAAGCAATTTTATAGAAAGTTGTTATAACTATTCAAAAAAATAAAATAAAAAAATATCCAGGTTTATCGAAAATGTAGGCATACATCGAATGCAGAATAATTACAAACCAAAAAACTTAAAGAAAGGGAAATGGAAGAAACTATTTTTTATTCCTATTTGTTTGATTTGTAATATACATCAGCATCAAAGCATTAATTATAGAAGAAGCCGCAGAACTGCCTCCTTTTCTTCCGCTATTTGTTATGTAGGGGATATCTAATTTGGATAATTCATATTTTGATTCAACTGCAGAAACAAATCCTACTGGGATCCCAACTACAAGAAATGGAGAAAGTTTTTTTTCTTTAATCAGAGATATCACTTCATATAAAGCGGTAGGAGCATTTCCTATTACCACAATGCCATTATTTATTTTATCTGCCGCTTTTTGAATCGCCAATTCAGACCTGGTCTTTTCAAGCTTTTTTGAATCTTCTATGCATTTGGGATCATTGATATAGCAAATACAGTTCATATTAAGGGTGGCAAGTGATTTTTTATTTATCCCATGTAAAACCATTTCCACATCTGTTACAATATAAGATTGTTTGGAGAATGCCAAAAATGCAGACTCTATGGCATCATCATGAAAAATTATTTTGCATTCTTTTGCAAAATCAAAGTCGGCGGAGGCATGGATGACTCTTCTTACTATAACCCATTGGTCTTTGGTATAATCATGTTTTCCAATCTCAGATTCAATAATATCAAAGCTTTGTCTTTCAATGCCAAAGGAATGTGTCGACATGTCACGCCCTTTAGCAGAACCGCTCTTGTAATCGATGTTGGAATTATTTGAATATCCCACTTTTGTTTTCAGCTTCCTTGGCTAAAGAAACAACCAGATCAATTATCAAAGAATCTACACCGATGTGTTCAGATATAAATATATTAGTAAAATTATATTTTTTTGAGGCTTTATCAATATCAATCAAAATATCTTTTTGTATATGGATACCCTTGTGTAAGAAATAAGGGATAACAAATATTGATTCAGGACTTGAAACAAGACAATCTTTGAAACCCTCTTCTATATTAGGAGGTTCTAGCTCTAAGAAACAGTAATTAACATGTTTAAAATGACTTTTTAAGCTATCAACAGTGTATAAAAACGCCTCTCTTGCTCGCTTGTCACTGCTGCCATGACCAATTAATAAAAGAGAATCATTTTCTTTGGTGATTTTCTTTCCATGCAACAGAGAGTTTACTCTATCCAGGACGATCTTTGATATTATGGGTTGATAAGATAATGGTTTTGTAACTACCATCTTGCACGGAATAAGTTTAGTAAAGTGTGCGGTTTGGGTCACTGCATCTTTAAGTTTCATACCCGGATAAAGAAAATACGGAACTACAGTAATGGAGTCAATAGCGTGTTCTAAACATCTTCTTATACCTTCACCAATAAAAGGAGGCAAAACTTCAAGAAAACAATAATCGACATAATTATAATCCGCTTGACTCTTAATCTTTAAACATGTATCCATTAGTTCTTGTTGTACCTCTTTCATTTTACTGCCCCTATCAATTATCAACAATGCTTTTT
>JBNJLU010000239.1:0-3877 GCA_050591185.1 Candidatus Nitrosocosmicus sp. | reverse complement strand
GATAACGAAGATCCAAAACCCTTATTGGATAATAGCCATATAAACAATCTTCAAAAACTGCAGAATAAATTGGATGTCCAAATTAATGGAACTGATAACCACAGAATAGAATCGGATAGCATAGGTGAAATTAAGGTGCCTATTAATAGATATTGGGCAGCCCAGACCCAGCGATCTCTTCACCATTTTTCTATTGGTAATGACAGGATGCCCCTTGAGGTAATACACGCACTAGCGCTAGTTAAAAAGTGTGTAGCCATGGTAAATTCATCTCATAAAAAAAACGGCGATAACAGAGAATTGATTTCAAAAGATAAAGCAGATGCCATTATAAAGGCAGCGGATGAGGTAAAGTCCGGTGCCCTTGATGACCACTTTCCATTATATGTATGGCAGACCGGCTCTGGAACTCAAACAAATATGAATGTTAACGAAGTAATTGCCAACCGTGCAAAACAGATATCAGGCATATCAATACATCCTAATGATGATGTGAATATGTCGCAATCTTCTAATGACGTATTTCCAACGGCAATGCACATTGCAGCAGTAATATGCATTGCCGGCAACAACACCAGGTTGGGTTCATTAGCATCATCGCGTGGATCATCGGTAACAACTCATCCAAATGATAATGATTCTAACAAATACACCGAAAATAAAATGCCTTTGCTCCATAGCATATCTAAATTACGTAACGCTTTAAATGAGAAATCCAACGAATTCAAAGATATTATAAAAGTTGGTCGCACACATTTACAGGATGCCGTGCCTTTAACTTTCGGTCAAGAAATTTCTGGATGGGTAACTCAATTAGATTTGTGTCATAGATACATCGAACAAAGTTTGAATGAATTATATGATCTTGCAATTGGAGGTACCGCAGTAGGCACCGGACTAGATACCTTT
Source organism: Candidatus Nitrosocosmicus sp. (assembly GCA_050591185.1). Classification (GTDB taxonomy): domain Archaea; phylum Thermoproteota; class Nitrososphaeria; order Nitrososphaerales; family Nitrososphaeraceae; genus Nitrosocosmicus. The sequence continues at coordinate 2,968 of JBNJLU010000239.1, read as the reverse complement.
GCCACATTTGGTGAAGAAACGGCTCACCAAATTGCAAAGGAGACCCACTTGCCTTTTCGCTCATCAGCTAACAAATTTGCGTCATTAGCAAGTCATGACCCAATAGTCCATATGAGCGGATCATTAAAAACACTGGCCTGTGCGCTTATGAAGATTGCAAACGATATCCGCTGGTTGGCATCTGGTCCTCGATGTGGGATTGGAGAGATACGCATCCCACAAAAAGAGCCGGGTTCGTCAATAATGCCAGGTAAGGTCAACCCAACTCAATGCGAAGCAATGACCATGGTGTGTTGCCAAGTAATAGGAAATGACATGGCGATAGGTATGGCGGGTTCCCAAGGCAACTTTGAGCTTAATGTGTTCAAGCCCGTCATCATATTCAACTTATTACATTCAATTCAGATCCTATCGGATGCATGCAATACATTCTGTGATTTTTGTGTCAACGATATAGAGTACTCCGAAAAAGACAATAAGAAAAACCCAAAAGGTATAGAGCCAAATGTTGATCGTATGAATGAATTGGTTATGAATTCTCTAATGTTAGTAACAGCATTAAAATCAAAGATAGGATATGATAAGTCTGCAAAGATCGCCAAAAAAGCATATGAAGATGGGATAACACTTAGACAGGCAACTTTAGACCTAGGGTATCTATCTGTGGAGGAATACGATGAAAATGTGGATCCAAAGGATATGATTAATCCCAAATCATAAGCAAATACTAACTAACCACTTATTTTTATAGACAACAAAGTACGAAATGTTTTATCAGGCAATAGTAACCATTTAATTCATTTTAATCATTTCCTTTTCTTTAATCTACAAGATTTATTGAATGTTAATTGAAACTTCTCATAACTTACCAACTATACAAATATCAAAACAGAATCTCTTCTTGTTTCTACACAATATAGAAAGAATGTAAAAGAGACGTTATCTATACAGCCCTTATAGAAGACAAAAATATCAAAACCTTTATAATTTTAAAAACCAAAAAACAGTGAATATAAAATAAAGAAAAATTATATCAAAGTTATTAATGTCTGCAATATGTACCATTATTAGAGTTCCAGGCATAGTTCCCCAAATCAAGCAGGCCAAAGCCAAAGGTTGTTGGGCGACTGTAACAACCATTTTGATTTCTTGGCTTGAACAAACAAGATACACAGTATACGATATTGTTGACAGGCTTGGAGAAGAATTTTTGAGAATGTATAAAGATGAAACGGGCTTGCCCGCATCGAAGATAAACGAATGGCTGTACACAACGGGTTTTGTAATGGAATCACCCCAACATTATTCGCAAGGCAAAATACATCAGATGCTAAAAGATTTTGGCCCCATCGTTTTTACTACTTCAGCAGACAAACAGGGTTTACATTTAACGCATGCAAGGGTAATAACAGGTATGCAAAATAGCGAAGGACCAAATAACAACGGAGAATGCACAGTATCTAATTCGGATTCAACAGAAATTGTGGGAATAGACCCAGCAACTGGTTCAGACTTTACTTTGCCATTTTCGGTATTCTGTAAAGAGATAGACAATAAAAAACCTGACGACTGCGAACTGTTTGCACAAGTCATTCATCTAGCAACACAAAATATGTTCATAAATAATTTAAAAAAATAATACAGCGCACTTAGATAAAACGCGATACTAAAAGATTATCACGCGGTCAATTCAATATGTAACTACGAAATATAGAAAAAGGGTTTAGTCTGCCCTAAAAGAAGAAATTATAAAATCTTTACTATTAAAGGTATAATATGTGCGCACATTGAACAAAAAAATAAAAGTGTATTTAGATTCGATGAGAACGCTAATAGAAAAGGGAAAGAGCATGAAAACTTTCATTTTCTCAAAGACAGCTATTAAGTTTGAAGGAATTCAATAATACAGGTGATAAAGATAGGTTACTATTTTATCTCAATCACATAGAATAAAGAATACAAATATTAAATGATAAATTTTATAATAACTGTTATTATTTAGATAAGCCGATGCATAAATCAAGTTCAAATGTCGATTTGGTTAAAGAGTTTTACCTGCAATTTAGGAATCAGAGCAAACAGTCGTATATGGATCTGATCGATGACAATGTCGAACGGATAACCATGGAATACATGCCAAATGGCGGAAAATATATTGGAAAGTCAGATGTATTTGAGAAGTATTTCCCTGCCATGCTTTCCAATTTTAAGGAATTTCATGCTTCTGCGGATGAATATCTGGGTATGGAAAACGATAACGTTTTAGTCCTTGGTAGTTATACCGTCAAACCCAAAAAAAACATCAAGGATATCAAAATACCATTTGCGCACATATACAAAATAAGGAATAATAAGATACACAAATTCAGACAGTATACTGACACTGCGAAATTTCAAAAAATATTAACTTGATTTGCCAAGCAATTTAACATTATTTATCATTATCATGGTAAATGGCTTACTTCTATGCCAATGGCAGTATGGGACAATGTGACAGTCTTGTTACTTTTCTCAATGCCATGTAGGATAATTTTTCAACATAACGAATAACCCAAAAATTCCTTTACCAATACAATGTCAGAGTCACGATGGTTTTAGCATGTAGGGGAGTGGGCAATCGTATACATACCAAGTATCTTATCCCGGTATTTTCTTATGCAAAAAGTTCATGAAAATCTCAACTTGAGGTCAATAGTTCGAATTACAAACCGCAAACAAATCATAAAACTTCAAGATGAACCCTCATCTGCCTTATTATGATTCAAAAGCAATGGACTTTTGTATTGCTTGAGGGTTTGAAACACCCAATATATAGAAAAGGCAGGAGAATACTGATATAACAATTCTTTATATTTATAAATTAACAAATATAAAAACAAAAGTTAATTTCCCAAATTATGGCATTATATTAAAATTTTTAATCCTACTATAAAGAGCATAAGGAATAAACCCTATTATAGAAAATTGT
>JBNJLU010000238.1:0-3889 GCA_050591185.1 Candidatus Nitrosocosmicus sp. | reverse complement strand
AAGGGTATGAATCCAATGTGGGTAGAAGGTGGTGAGGATGCTGTTGTAAATTATACTGGAGAGGTTTACCCCGGTCTGATTGCTGCTGGCATGTCTGTAACCGAAACATTCGGATTACCTAGGATGGGTCCGACTTTTGGTTCGATGTTGTTATCAGGTAGAAAAGCTGCAGAGGTTGCCCTAAATAAATTACAACAAATGCCAGAGTCGCCTCAAATCAAAGCAGAATAACGGAGCCTTCCAATAATTTTTGTTTTTCAAAAACAAATCATTATATTTTAGTTTTAAAAATTAAAATAACATTTAATTTAATATCCAGATAAAATATTGACAGCCAAAATATTAGATGGACTTTTAGTTTCTCAATCTATTAAAAACAAACTAGCAGATGAAATATTAAAACTAAATAAAAGTGATATCTATCCATGTTTAGCAACTATACTTATTGGAAACGATCCTGCATCAATATCTTATATAAACAATAAACAAAAAACTGCAAAATCTGTTGGAATCAAGACTCTTGATTATAGATTAAACGAAAACATAAGCCATAATGACTTGTCAAGTCTGATAGATAAACTAAACAAAGACAATGATGTCCATGGAATATTGATTCAGTTGCCTTTGCAAAAACATTTGGATAAATTTGTGATATTGAACCTTGTTGACCCAAACAAGGATGTGGATGGATTAACATTCTTAAACTCTGGTTTGTTGCTGAACAACAAATCAAAACTAATACCATGCACTCCATTGGGTGTGATGACGTTATTTGACTATTACAACATCGATTTGGATGGTTCTACTGTCTCAATTATAAACAGAAGTAACTTGGTGGGTAAGCCCTTGTCTTCTTTATTATTGGAGAAAAATTCAACGGTTATTATTTGCCATTCTCATACAAAAAACCTAGACAAACATCTACAATATTCTGATATCATTATCACTGCGGTAGGCAATAGAACTAAATTCAAATTAACAAAAAACATGGTAAAAGAAAACTCTATAATTGTTGATATAGGAACGAGCAGAGTTAAAGGCAAACTATTGGGAGATGTGGATTTTGATGATGTTAAAGAAAAAGCGTCATATATAACTCCTGTCCCCGGAGGTGTAGGACCAATGACGATTGCAATGCTTTTGAGGAACACCGTTCAAGCAGCTAAAATTATAAACTCATTTAGCATATGAATGGGAATAAAGAACTTCTAAGAACAAAGTTTTTGACACTTCGGAAAAACCTTTCTTCCTATGATGTATTTATTAAGAGCTGGTTCGCACAGGAGAACCTGTTAAATTCGTTTTTTTTCTCAAAAAGCAAGGTTATAGGGGTTTATTATCCAATTTTAAATGAGGTGCAAACATTTAGAATTATTAGAAAATCTTTATCATTGAAAAAGAAAGTTTGCCTGCCTCGAATACGGGATGGAAAAATAACCTTTTGTCCAATTACCAATTTGAACGAACTAAAGACTGGAAAATACAACATAAAGGAGCCGGAATCAAAAGTGAATGATGAATACGAGGTAATGGATACCATAATCGCGCCTGGTATAGTATTTGATAGACTTGGCTATAGGGTAGGTTATGGCAAGGGATATTATGATGGATTTTTAGAACATTTTCCAAAAAACAATATCACTACGATTGGGCTTGGGTATGAATTCCAAATAATTTCTGATTCTATTTCTTATGAGCCTCATGATGTTAGGTTGGATGTTTTGGTTACAAATAAAGAGATTGTTTTGACTTGATTATGTAAATAACGCCTTTTGCGCGATGTCTGTTCTGTAGTATTGTTGGTTATTTCCCCATTTTATTTTTTCGACGTTAGTGTAGGATTTTGTAATTGCTTCTTTTAGTGTGGTTCCTAGTGAGGTGACCCCAAGCACGCGCCCACCATTTGTTAAGACCTCGTTCATGGAGTTTATTTCTGTTCCTGAATGAAATAACATTAAATCCGCTCTGTCAACCTTGTCTATTCCCTTTATGGTGTGCCCGTTCTCGAAACTTTCTGGATATCCTTTTGAAGCCATGACGACGCAGACTGAATGCTTTTTTTTCCATTCTATGGGTTTCACCGAATCTATTGATTGTTGTTCCGCTGATTCTATATATTTAAAGAGATCTGATTCCATTCTCATCATCAGGGGTTGGCATTCAGGGTCACCCATTCTTACATTAAACTCTAAAACATATGGCTTTCTTGTTTCCTTTTCGATTATCAATCCTGCATAAAGAAATCCTTTAAACGGATTTCCTTTATTTATCATGCCTCTGATTGTAGGCTCAAAAACTTTTTTAGATATCTGATGGGTTTCTTCCTCTTTGATATCAGGTACTGGGCTAAAACTTCCCATCCCGCCCGTATTTGGACCTGTATTGTCGTTAAATGCCCTTTTATGATCCCTGCATGGCTCTAATATCAAAAATGATTTTCCATCACAAATTGCAATAATCGAGACTTCTTCCCCTATAACCCTTTTTTCTATGACTATGTTTTGGGACGAATTACCAAACTTTTTTGCATTTAGCAACAAGTCTATTGCTGCAACCGCCTCCTGTTTGTTACTAGTTACAAAAACACCTTTTCCAGATGCGAGCCCATCTGCTTTTATAACCGCATCATAATCTATTTTGTGAATGTACTCTATAGCTTTTGAGCCATCATTGAATGTTTGAAATTCCGAGGTCGGGACAAGGTTTTGTTCCATGAAATTCTTTGAATATTTCTTACTTGTTTCCAGCATGGATGCATTTCTTGTGGGGCCAAAGATGGGGACTTCTTCAAGGTTAAACCGGTCCACTATTCCTAATGACAAGGGTATTTCTGGCCCCACTATTGTAAAGCATTTTTTCTCTTTTGCAAAATTTAACAGTTTTTCAACTTCGGTTGGCAATATCTGAACATTATTATGGGTTCCTCCATTTCCATTGGCATGAAAAATTTTCTTTACGTTTTTGTTTTTTGAGATCTTCCAGCCTAAGGCGTGTTCTCTTCCACCTGTTCCAATAATTAGGGCATTTTCATATTCAAACATGGGACTCTATCATTTCTGTTATTTGCTATTTGAAATTAAATGTATTTTATATATTGTTATCTAGCAGATTGTCTATTAGATAGTCTAGATAATTGTTCATTTCACTATCTTGTAAAAACTCAGTTTCATACCCATTTTGGGTAATTGCTTCATCAACGGCCCTGATGTGATAGCATGTTCTATTTTTATTGTTGTAATAGAAACCCTTGCAGGAGCAATATTTTTTTGCAAAATCAATCCAATAGATATTGTTATTGTTATTACTTTTTATTTCCCATATTTCAGTTTTTGATGGAATGAAAACTATCCTTTTTATTTTTTTTTTAACTAATAAATCGTGAATCTTTATGACTTCAGTATCCAATTGTTGCCTTATCTATTTACAACATATTTTATATTATATTTGTATCAGGTGATTGATTCCGCCTAAAACCGACCTTGCTAGTCCTTAAATGAACTTTACCTGCACTATATCTAGTCTTAGATTATGATGAGGGTGTCTCTCTTCCATCTGGATAATTACATGACTAAGGCATTTAGATGCGTGCATAAAATGGAACAAAAAATATGATGAATTAATATAAATGACGAGAGAGAAGGAAAAATGGATTCTGTTAAGATATGGTTTAGCTGGGTGAAGAACATGATTAACTTATTAATGTTTATTTACAATACATGTGACCCTGGATCTACTTCTTCGTAAACTGTTAATAAAATCGGTTTTTCATCTTTTTCCGCAGCTAATATCATTCCATGAGATATGTTTTCTCCGAATTTCTTGGGCTCTAAATTAGTGCAAACTATTACAAATTTGTTAATCAATTCCTCAGGGGAATAATGTTTTGCTA
>JBNJLU010000237.1:0-3892 GCA_050591185.1 Candidatus Nitrosocosmicus sp. | reverse complement strand
TTTGCAATAATCCGGAGTGTTCTTTTGGTGAACTCCGCTATATCTCCTGTTGTAGAAGGTACGCTGCCACTGGGCAACCATTCCTAACATGTAGTTATTTAGTATAAAAACAATTACGGGGAGATCTTCTAGAACTGATACCGCCAAGGAATTTTCAGTCATGTTAAATGAGCCGTCGCCTGCAATATCTACTACAGGAACGTTATTTCTTGCAGCTTTTGCTCCTATGGATGCCGGAAACCCAAAACCCATAGTCCCTAATCCGGTAGAGCTAAAGAATGTACCTGGGGTAATCACATCAAAATGCAAAGATGCCCACATTTGACATTGGCCCACTTCTGTTGTAACTATTCCGGCTGCGGGTAATATTTCCCTTAATTTTTTTAAAGCTTTTTTAGCCGTAATTTCCCTTGAATAGTCCTTTAGGGTATCTTCATAATATGACACTAATTCTTTTTTTCTGTTTAGCCATTGCTTAGAAACCTCTTCGTCGGATTTGAATGTTTTTGGTATCATTTTAATTAATGTTCTCAATGATGATTTTACGTCGCCAATTACCGCTGCGTTTACTGCTTTGTTTTTGCCTATTTCAGCTGGATCTATGTCAAAATGAATCACGTTGATGTCTTTGCCAAACTCATCGAATCTTCCTACTGTCCTATCGGAAAACCTGGCACCTATTGCCATTATGCAATCTGCCTCAAGTATCATTCTATTTGCCTCGGCATGTCCGTGCATACCTATAGGCCCTAAAGCTAAATGATGATTTTCAGGAAACGCCCCCTTACCTTTGAATGTTGTGACAACAGGAATTGTTAGCAACTCCGCCAGTGCCTGCAACTCCGAAAAAGCACCTGAAAGAATCACGCCGCCACCTGCCATAATTACGGGTTTTTCCGCCTTCAACAGCATTTCGCAAGCCTTATTTATCTCGGATAAGTCAGGATCAACAACTGGATTATATCCTCTAACCTTTATGTATTCTGGAAAATCTATCTTTGTTACTTGCTGTTGTATGTCTTTTGGAATGTCAATTAGCACGGGACCTGGCCTCCCACTTTCAGCAATATAAAATGACTTTTTGACCATCTCGGGTATCTCGGAGGCATGTCTTGGCTGAAAGGCGTATTTTGTACAGGGATTAGTTATTCCAATAATGTCAATTTCCTGAAAAGCGTCTTTTCCTATCATTGGTAATGCAACTTGACCGGTCACGGCTACTATTGGGGCAGAATCAGCATATGCTGTGGCGATTCCGGTTACAAGATTGGTAGCTCCTGGCCCTGAGGTGGCAAAACAAACCCCTGCCTTTCTTTTTATTCTGGCATATCCATCAGCCATATGAGCGGCAGATTGCTCATGCCTAACCAATATGTGTCTTATTTTAGAGTCAACTAATGCATCATAAATTGGAAGATTGGCTCCTCCAGGAAGACCAAAGATATACTCCACCTTTTCCCTTTCTAAGGCAGATAATAATGCAGATGCGCCAGATATTTCACTCATTAATTATCAAAACAACTCCTAACTAAAATATTTAAAATTTAGATTGGTAAAAAACTTTTAAACGAAAATATAATGCCATATGTTATATCATAATTAGCTGATTTTTCCAATACTATTGAATGTCTGTTCTTTGTTTTAATTTATACGTTTTGTTAAAAAATGACTTGAGATAAAAAGATAAAATTTACTTGGTTTGTTTGTCATTGTTTTTTGTTTTCGATTTGTTTTTCGTATTGGATTTTGCTATTTGCCTTGGATTCTGTTACAAATAGATTGTAGGCCTCCTGGAAATTGTAATTCTCATGTACTATTGATCTTATTGCTTTAATCATCGCAACAGGATGGTCTGATTGCCAAATGTTTCTTCCCATATCTACACCCGACGCACCATCATTTATGGCATCAAAAGTCAATTGCAATGCGTCTCTCTCGGAAGTTCTTTTGCCTCCAGCTATAATTATAGGAATAGGGCAGCTTTCAACCACCTTTGTAAAGTCTTTACAATAATATGTTTTTACAATGTGTGCTCCCAGTTCAGATGCGATTCTGCATGCCAATCCCAAATATCTTGAATCCCTGGCCATTTCTTTCCCAACTGCAGTCACGGCCAAAACTGGGATTTCGTATTTTTCCCCATTATCCACCAATTTCGACAGATTAGATAGTGTTTGGGACTCGTATTTGCTACCTATAAAAATGGATAATGCTAGACATGAGGCATTCAATTTAATCGATTCTTCTATGGATGTGACAATTGTTTCCTTGGATAGATCTTCACCAATAATGCTTGAACCACCTGAAACTCTTAAAACTATTGGTACGTTGCTTTCAGGAGGGACGGAGGTTCTTAGAATACCTCTTGTAAGCATTATGGAATCTGCGTGATTTAATAAGGGCTTTACGGTCTCCTTTGGATTTTCAAGCCTTTCTGTAGGTCCTAGAAAATAGCCATGATCTACTGCCAACATAACACAGCGACCATCATCTGGTTTAATTATTTTTGAAAATCTGTTTTTCATTCCCCAATCCATTCAATTCACTTCTATTGTCTTTCTTTGGATATTATAAAAATTTTAATAATCAATCTGGTGAGGTTATTATTATTTTCATCGAATCTTTTGCTTTGTGTGCATACTCTAAAGCATCAAATGAATCACTTAAACTAAATTTATGAGTTATCAATGGTTCAATATCTATTATGTTATTTTCGAGTAAGGTTATTGTTTGGTGTATCTCTTTCTCAGAAGTGGCATAGCTAGGAATAATTTTCAATTCTTTTGAATAAATCGAATTTAAATCGATTCTTAAATCAGAGTCTTTTGAAGGCACACCAAAAAGGGACACAGTTCCACCTCTTCTAGTGATTTTTATGGATTTAACAAATGCATCTAGATTGCTAGTGGATATTATCGAGATGTCTGACCCCATCTGCCCAACACTGGAGAATACTTTATTATTAAACTCATTGGCGTCATTATCTTTTAGATTTATTGTGGTAATGGCTGGGTCCATTTTTTTTGCAAAGTTTAACCTAAATTCATTTATGTCAACTATAACTATTTTTGATGCCCCAAAAAGATTGGCTAAAATCATGTGAGTTAAACCTGTGGGCCCAGCACCAAAAATCGCAATTTTATCTGCCTTCTTGATGTTCAGTTTATTTATTGATCTAAGACAACACGCGATGGGTTCTATCAAGGCCGCCTGATTGAAGTTGACGTTATCTGGAAGTTTTACTAGGCCTCCCCGAAGGACGTTCCATTCGGGTACAAGAATGTATTCTGACAATCCTGAAGGTTCTATGTTACTTGATTGGTATTTCTCACACATTGTAAAATCATCGTTATAGCAATAATGACATGCATAACAAGGGACATGGTGATGAATGAAAACCCTTTCTCCTGCACTGAAGGCCTTTACGTTTTCTCCAACTTCTGTTATTTCCCCTGCCGGTTCATGGCCTATTTTGGAGGACCTCATCCCATAGTTGCCAAATATTTTTTCCAAATCTGATCCACAAATACCACAAGTTTTCATCCTAACTAATACATCATTTTTACCCACTTTGGGTGAATCTCTGTTTACTATTTTTACTATTTTATTGTCAAGTATTGCTGTCTTCATCTATAACTAACAGTTAATCCAATATCCTAAAATATTTGTTATTTTGAGTATTTCTTTGGTTTTTTTTCGAACAATCTTTTACATCCTTCACAACAAAAGAAAAATGTTTTTTGGTTATACTCAATGGTTGTGGCTAGCTCTTTGTCTAACTCAATTCCGCAAACAGGGTCTACAGGCATATGTAAAAAAAAATTGGCTAGGTATTTATTATTTCCCTTAAACTTACGGAGGTGAAAAAACATACTGTTAAATTATTATGTAA
>JBNJLU010000236.1:0-3898 GCA_050591185.1 Candidatus Nitrosocosmicus sp. | reverse complement strand
CCACGTCTGACTAATGAGCGGTTATAGGAAGGCCAGTGAATCACAAATAATTAATCAACGGAATCCCAGCTAAATAGATTGAGTTAGGCGACAAAGCAAAACAAAAGTTGTCCTTCCGAGTTTTATATTAAAATCTCATTTATGGGCGATTAAATCAATTGCCTTAAAACTGATATAGCTGACAACAAATGTTTTTATCAAATTTATAGCATAGTGTATTTCATATGTTATAATCTAAGAATGGAACCAAATCTAAATTTGTTGAGTTTTTAGATGTCTTTTACTAACTGGGCAATACCCACATTTGAGGAACACCAGACCATGCCCATATCAACGATTGTTAATGATAATAATCATTCAAACTACATAGATTCCTTATATTATTTACATTAAATTTACGAATAATTTTTCCAATAACATTGAAAAAAACACAATAATTAGGATATTCTGTATATCCTACCGTCAAAATATGTTAAAACATACAGATAGCCATCATTGCCGGTTTCTATATCGGTTATTCTTCCATCAAAGCCGTTTGCAAAAACAACCCTTTCTAGTTCCTCCTTGTTATCCACTACCATGTCATCAAGAGAACTGCCTTTATTGTCACTAAACTTGCCGGTATCAATCCCTGATCGAGTGGCATTTACTTTGAAGAAATACAGGTTACCATTATTAATATCTCCTGCAAACACATTGTTCTCGAATTCCTTGCCAAATTTTGAAGATTTAAAGAATTCTATATCGGTTATGCCTATTGGTTTAAACCAACTGAAAATAGGGTCTGAATAATGTGATCCGTTAAATTTTACAAGTTTTGTTATGATGTCGGACTCGTTATGTTGAGATAGGGGGCCCATTATCCTGTACCATCCGCTGTTAAAACCTGGCTCAACTATATTGATCTCATCATACTTGTCTTCGCCGTTCTCCGTATCCCATAATTTTGCAGTCAATGGATCAAAATCAATTCCAAAGCTATTTCTTATACCATAAGCGTAATAGTAGCTCAATGATTTAAGATTCGAATCGTTATTGTAGTATTTATAGAAAGGATTGTCTTTTGGAGGGGCTACGTTAGAAGGATCAATGCGAATAATGACTGAGGAATTGTTAGGAACAGTAGTACGATTGCTTTCGTCTGGACGATTCTGTAAAGTATTGTTTATTGTTATAAGGTCTCCAATAACTGCATATAGTTGTTTGTCGGGCCCTATCTTTAATTTTCCACCGTTGTGATAAGGTCCTAATTCTGCTGGCAGGTCCATTACAAGTCTAGGATTTGCAAGTTTCTGATGATTGATCCACGAATACTCATAGATTCTATTATGTATTGTGTAATTATTGGTGGCTGCATCTTTTATTTTTTCAGTAAAATACAAAAAGACAGAATAATTTGAATATTCATCGTTAGACTCAGAGTTTCTTGATGTAAAATTTACGGTGTTATTGTCGGTTAAATTAACGTTACCAGCATTAGTGTTGTTTTTTAGTATTGCTATTCCAAGCAAGCCGCGTTCTGCTTCATTGTCAACATCAACACTGAGAATAGGTTCTTTCTGTATCTTTCCATTGGAGATTAGACGTACATTGCCATTTTTCTCAAGCGCAATAATAGTGTTATTATCAACAAATTCCATACTTGTGGGAAATGACAATCCTTCTACGAACAGACTGATTGTTAATTTATTTTATTCTTTATTTTTTATAAAGGGATCTCTATATAGGTAATCCATTAAATTCGGGGTGATTATGGGGATTACAAAATATGCTAATAAAGAACCCGTGATTACAATCGAAGTAATTGAAAAAAAAACGACAATCCTTTTTGTTTTAAGCAATTTTATATTTATGTCAATGCTTCTGGGTATTTATTTTATTTTTCCATTTATGGGGTAAAAGAGTTTTTGTGAGATGATTTAAATCTGGTTATGCTAAAGTAATCCTTTTTTTCATTCAAAATGGGGCATAGAACTGTGATTATCGATTATCTATATAAACAACATGAATGATAATGCTGTCAGTTCAGCAGTAACAGAATCAGAAGTGGCCGTGGTGTATGAGTTTTGTCCCTGCTCTATTGTCTCTTTTCTACAATACATGTTATGAGGTTTATTTATCCATTTATACTGCACTTTGAAATAAATAGGTGGGATTAAGGTTAAAACAAACTAGAGAACTTTTAATTTTATCCTGTATTTTTCTTATTTTATTTAAGATAATTTAGATGGAAACAAAATGATGAAAAATCTTCACTAATTTAAAAAACACTATAGTTACTTTAAATACCTACAAATTGGCAAAATTAATGAATTAAATATCGAAAAAATATTTGATGCTGTCAATAATGCATTATAACACATACAATATTTCAATAGTTGTAAAAGTAAGAATATCCATATTCTGGTACCCATATAATAAGGGTTATAATAACAATGAATAAAACTAATGGAGATGTTGCTCAGATCCTTCGGAAGATCTCATATCTTTTGGAGATGGAGACAAATAATAAAAATGACAAAGATAATCATGCCATAAATTTTAAAAATAGATCTTACAATAGGGCAGCTGATCAGATTGAAAATTTGTCAATAAACCTCGAAAACCTATACCGGAATGAAGGCATTGAGGGCCTGCTAAAAATTCCATCAATTGGAAGGGCCATAGCTTCAAAAATTGAGGAATTTATGAAAACCGGTGAAATCAATTATTATAGCCAGTTAAAATCCAAATTACCCATACATGTTGATGAATTTCTAAATTTGGAAGGCATTGGCCCAAAAACGCTAAGATTGATTTATGATTCGCTAAAGATAAAAACTTTGGATGATCTTTATGATGCTGCAATAAATGGCAAAATAAGGACTATTGCCGGATTTTCTCAAAAAAAAGAGGAGGCGATCCTAAAAAAAATTGATTTGTATAGGAAAAGCAAAGGTCGATTCCTTTTAGGAGAAGTTTATCCACTAGTAAAACAGATTGAAGGATATCTATCAGAATTGGATGGTGTTAGAAAATCTATAGCGGTTGGTTCTTTTCGGCGTATGAAGGAAACTATAGGGGATATGGATTTTCTGGTGGTGTCTGATGTTCCTCAAAAAGTGATTGAATCATTTGTTAATATGCCTGAGGTTAAAGAAGTATTACGTAGAGGATCTTCCAAAGCATTTGTAAAATTAAATAATGGGATTGACTCTGATTTATTGGTAGTCCCGGAAGAAAGCTATGGTGCGGCATTACAGTATTTTACTGGAAATAAGGAACATGGGATAGCCCTAAGAAAGATAGCCCAATCAAAGGGCCTTAGGTTAAATGAGTGGGGCCTTTTTACCTCCGACTCAAAAGAAAATAAAATAGATGGTTTGACTGAAGAGGAAATATACAACAAATTAGGTTTGGAGTGGATACCTCCAGAAATGAGGGAAGGCAAAGGGGAAATAGAATTAGCAAAGACGGCGCGAAAAAATGCGGACAAATCAAAGGAAGGAAGATTGCTGCAACTGTTGGGCTATCATGATTTAAAAGGCGATCTTCAAGTCCACACCAATAACACGGATGGCAAAATGACTATTGAAGAAATGGCGTATTATGCGAAAGAAAAGTTTGGGCTTGATTACATTGCAATAACAGATCATACAAAAAGCTTAAAAATAACAAATGGATTAAACGAAGAACAGATACTGGATCAAGCAAATAAAATCACTGAAATAAATGACAAAATAAAAAACGATGATTTTTTCCTAGATGGATGCAATGGCGAAAAGTTTGTGGATAGGGGTAGTAAAGAACATGGTCAAAGACCAAATAATGCCTCTTTTCGCATATTGTCGTCAGCAGAGGTAAATATTCTAAAGGATGGATCATTGGATATTTCAAATAACGTATTGGATAAACTGGA
>JBNJLU010000235.1:0-3910 GCA_050591185.1 Candidatus Nitrosocosmicus sp. | reverse complement strand
AAAGCAAAGTCAGATTAAAGGGTACCAATCAACAAACAAGTCATCGTTTTGATTGAATGCACCATAGATTCGTTTTGACGGTCTGTTAGACTTTATTACAATATTATTGCCTTTCAAATAAATTTTAAAATAATTACCTTCAGACAGCAATACATTATAATTGTTAATGTTATGGTCCTTGGAAAACCTATTTTTTATAATAACAAGATTATGGATATTATGGAGTCTTTTTATGCGGTCAATGAATTTAAAGTCAGAAATTAAATTTTTTGTATTATTGCCATCAATTATATTTAAAACGTCATGATTATTCTTGTTTTTGTTGTTGTAAACTGCAGGCATAATTTTATTTATCGAGACCTCAAACTCGTCCAAATTACTTTGGTTTTCTTTAGGTGAATTATTTTGTTCATTGCTAGCAACATACTCTTTATAAATTTTGAAAAAATCCAATTTTTCATTTAACAGGAGATCATTGACTTTTTCAGGTTGGACAAAAAAAAGCAGGATTTTCTTTAAGATCGAATAAAAACCCCATTCAAAATTATTGATTAAGACGGGTTTAGCAGAAACTATCCAAGAAAAAACAGTCCCAAACAATACAGACAATATCAATTCATCAGGTATTCTGGAATCAAACTCCATAGTTACTATATTGCTGCCGTTTATAATTTTATTTAAAAACGTATTTGGAGACTGATATGGTTTATTTTTATCGTTTGGTAAGCCCGTGATTTCCTTAAAATCAAATCCGTTATGTTTTAGTTCATTGTTTTTGAACCTTTCAATTAAATTTAAATCAGATGAAGAATCTAAAGCAAAAAATATTCCATTATGTAAAGAAAAACAGTATTTGGGACAATCAATAGGGATCCCCCGGAGTTTATTAAAAAATAATTCTCTGCAGGTATATGATTTTTTTGATTCTTGTCTAAGAGTAATTACCCCATCAACTATAGAATCTAAAAGAGTCAAATCCGATGAGTCGCTCAAAAAAATTAACTTTGCCCCTGACCTCTCCCTCCATATTTGTAAAACGCGCTCATTATTCAGCCGTGATTCCCGATCCATGAACAAAGCAATAGTATCCCATGTATCGATTATTATAATTGGAGATTTAACATCCATTAATTGGTTGGTAATTCGCTCAAAAAGAGACTCGGGTTCATCCAACCTAGCATCCTCAAATTTATACCCATGCTTGGATTCATTGTTGAGTGTGAATTTTGTAATCCAAGGATAAAAATACAAAAGTTGCCTAATCGAAAGCCTTGTAGAAATATAAAAATAATTGCCATCATAGTTCAGGTTGTCCATCAAGGTAAGTGCTAGAGTTGTTTTTCCAGTCCCCGGTTTACCTTTAATAAGTAAAGAATAGGTATCGTTATTAACAAATTTCAATAGTTCTGGAGGCAAATGCCCAATAGCACTATTTTTCTTTGTTATTTTCATTTTATTTGGTTGGAAACTATAACCATTATCATTAGAATCAGGGTTATCGTCATTATTTGGATTGCCAGGTAAATTAGTATTGGTATCGTAGTGCATTCTTTTACACATCTTTGAGAAAATATTCTATTAACAATTCTAAACTATTGTATATAAAAAAGTATTTTCATATACTACCACGGGTTCATGCCTTTTTGGAATCGAATAGAATCAATTAAACCCTCAGCATAACCAACACTAAGAATTGCGAGTTCCGTTCTACCTTGCTTATAAAAATTTTCGGCATCGTAAAGATAGTTTTCAGCATTTTCCAAAACAACAGAATATTCTTTTTTAATAGTAATATCTTCTTCTTTTATTAACGACGATAAGGCGGATAATGCTTTTTTTGCATTTGGAATGTATTTGTCTAACATCCTATTGGATAGTCTATCGATTTCGGCAGAGTTATCTATAGGATCATCCAACGTAACAGTCAAGTTTTTAATGGAATCAACTTCAGTAAAATGTAAAGTACCAGGAATAATTATAGAATTAGGGCCACTCTCAAACTCAATATTCATCAGAGACTTTATTTTCCCACATATTACTTTCGAGCTCTCAGTTCCAACTTTATAGGCCACAATTACAAAAGAGTTTTCAGACAAATTGAGTAGTTTTAATTCATTTTCTCTTTCCAGTAGGAGATTAAAAACTTTTTTTGGAGAAAGAAAAAAAGGGGAGGAACTGTAGGGGCTTAAACCACCATTTTCAGAATCATTGTTATATTCCGTTAGAATCAGAGTATGTAATCCAAGACAAATGTTATTGTATATGGTATCGTATACGGATATTGACGACATGGGATCAGACATAATAGTAACCATTTTCCCAAATTTATAATAATGCAGTCCAGATTCACCTATTAGTGACGGAATTCCGGATGAGGAATGAATTACTTTATAGGGTATGGATTGCTTTTTAGCCCTAACAAGAAGATCATTGTAGGTGGTTGCGATTAGTGGGTCACCGTAAATCAATATACTTACATTTTCTTTTAATGAATTTTCCAATATTTGCCTCCCATCCTCTACAAACCATCTTTTTACTAATTGAACTTCAATCCTATTTTTTTGGCGTGAAACTCCATAACCATCCACAACACTTTTTACTTTTTCCAAAAATTCGTTTGATAAAAATCCAGTAAATCTTTCTATATACACCGTATCACTGTTTTTCAATATTTCAATAGAGCCAGAACTCAAAGAATCATATTCATTTATTCCCACACCTATTAAACAGAGCATTGATTGTTAAATACGGTATATTGGTATAATTTATGTATGTATGTATTCACCAATATCCATTAAGGAAAGAAAAGAACTGAAAAATTATTGCTTATGCGTTTATTTTTGTAAATTCTTATGCAATCGCATCATATGAGATACAGTATTTTTAAATATTTCTATACCAGTCAGGTATTCTTTGATGTATACCCTCTCATCTGCTGTATGAGATGAGTGCGGGTCTCCAGGACCATATGTGACAACAGGTATATTTAACACGTTACCCAAAATGTTCATATCCCCTGTTCCGGTTTTTCTTAACAGTAAAGGTCTTCTTTTTCTGTTTTCCAAAATTGACAATACCAAGGATCTCACTAAAGGGGAAGAAGCATTTGCTTGAAAAGGTTCTGTTTTGTCCTCTACATGATATTTAATTATGATTGTACCCTTCTCTTTTGTAATTTCATTGATTTTCATATCCAATAAATTCAAAACATCATCGCAACATAGGCTGTTAGGTATTCGAATATCAATAGTCATTCTGCATTTTTGAGGAGTAACATTATGACTTGATCCCCCACTTACCTCGGTTATGCTGTAACTTACAATGTTTGCCTTATTTTTAGTTGTATTGACATCAATGTTGTCTAAAACATTTTTTAAGCTATTCCATATACTATAAATTTCCTCGATAGCATTCAAAGAAAGCCATGGCGCACTTGCATGTGCACTGTTATTTACATCACACAGCAAACGAATCTCTAAACGACCTTTATAAGAAATAGTAATATTATCAATCCCGCTTGGTTCACCAAAAATAGCATAATGTGGACTTAAATTTTTGTCTTTAACAAGGTTTTTTATGCCGGTGGCATTGCCTTCTTCATCAACTACACCAGCAAAAATTATAGTTCCAGTTTGTTTAGGAAAATCAGCGGCACTCAATAACATAGAAATCAAAGGCGCCTTTGCGTCTGAGGCGCCTCTGCCATACATATAATCACCATCTAGGCGGACTGGAACAATACCCGGAACTGTATCCATATGACCACAAAGTAATATCACAGGGTCCCCGGTCCCTTTTATTGCGATAATATTTCCCACGCTGTCAATATTTGCTTGCTCAAAACCAAGATCCATGCAAACATCTTTTAAAAAATTTGCAAGTTTTGATTCTGATCTAGATGGTGAATAAA
>JBNJLU010000234.1:0-3921 GCA_050591185.1 Candidatus Nitrosocosmicus sp. | reverse complement strand
GATAATTTTTGGTTGTGATTGGTTTCATGCCGTTAGACAATAACTGCTCTCTGTCCTTTCCTTACACCAGACATTGAGATTGTGACAAAACCCATGAAATCATTTGATGAAAATTAAATTATTATATGTTTTATAAATATCGCATAATCCTGTTTTATTGAGGATAATGGGATAAAGGGGGTAGTCAAACTTGACTTATTGCGTCCATACCACCATCGTAGAATCCAAAATTTTTTCATATGCCATCAAATTAAGGTTTTATTCAGATGCTGGCGTTTCAATGACATCGACAAGTGATATACACACTATTAAAAATTGTATGCCTTACAATAAACTGAAACTTTATCCACTCCAATGGTTGGCATAGGGAAAGGTCATGTCCATTCAAGAGTGCTTCCAGGTTGCAAAATATTTTAAACGATGGTAACCGACTTTATTGTGAAGATTGGAATCATACTGATACTGTAGCCAGAGGTGGTGAACCACATGCGACAGAAAATCCACCGACAAGCCCTCCCGGAATAAATTTTCTGGGGTGCCATAAAATTTTGTTTGCAGACAATATTGCCATTAGAAAATGGTACCGCCAAAAACCAGGCACCCAACCTCAACGCCAAAGGGTGAAACAGAGCCAAAAGTTTGGATATTGTACAACAATCAGTAAAATCATTGTTGCATTATCGCAGCATGCATAAACTCTTTGACTTTTCCTATTTGTGACATTGGAGCGGGTTGACCTGTGGTGGTGGGATCAGCAATTGGCATGTTGGTCATTGGTTATGTTATTGGCATAGTCTGCGTTTTTGCACATAAGCTTTATAGAAAATCAAGATTCCTGTGGAAAGACTATGTCGATTCGTACACTCTTCAAGTAATCCTATATATATATATAATTTCATGGTAATACAAAGGTGTTACATTTCTACTGGAGAACGCCTGTAGCACTATGAGGACAAAATGTTTAATAATTTTCCTTAAGTATATCTACATCTGATCCTTATTTAAATGTTATATAGTGCGCCAACGTAGTATACGACGTAATCCGATAGAAAGTTTTTTATCTTTGTTTTGTTGCAAAATAAAATGATATCCAAGAAAAAGAAAAAGAAAATATTGAGAATTCTAAAGACAACAACAAGGTTTGATGAACCAGCAAAAGGGTTTTTGGCTAAATCAACCCCTACTGCTCCAAACAATAAACAAATAGTTATATTCTTCCGATTCACCAATAGACTGGTTTGTGCCACACAACTGATTTAAACAACGAAAGGTTCAACAGAACCATTTTTTACTGATTAAAGCCCAAATAAAAATATAATAATGTTAAAAAAAAGAATGTAAGCAGTATCTCCAAAACAATTAATATATCTTTACTATAGGGTAGGTGAATTATTAGTTAAGAAAGAAAATAACTTGTGATAGACAATAGCTGTTTTTTCTACAAATGGTGAATGGCCCGCATCGGCTATTATAACAATTTCAGCATTTTTGAGAATTTCTTTGAATTTGTCGATATGATTTGTGGGTATGAGATTATCTTTTTCTCCCCATATTATAAGACAAGGGATACTTTTTATTTTCTCTAATCTTTCTGCAGTGATAGATTTTGTTGTACTGTTTTTAAAGGCGGATTCAAATGCATGCTTGGCCCCAGGTTTTTCAATTACTGAGATAAACAGATCTACTAGAATGGGCAGGAGTCTAAATGATTGCGCTAATAAACTCTCAAATACCTTTTTTAGTTTTATAGGCCTTAAATTAGGATCGGTTTCTGTTGCGGCGTTTAGATATTGTTCCAGTAGGACAGTAGGTGAATTTAGCATGCCTGACGAGTCTATCAATACCAGTTTTTCAATCTGTTCCTTGTTTTCTATGGCATATTCCGCTGCTATATAGCCACCCAAGGAATGACCTATGATAACTATCTTGTCTGAGTTTCTTATTCCTATTTGATTGAGAAAACTTTTGATGAAATGGGAAAAATAACTTATGGTGTAATCTAAATCCGGTTTGTCACTGCCACCAAAACCTATTAAATCAACGGCTATTGTATGAAAATTTTCTGATAAAGCTTGTGGTATGTCGCGCCATACAATAGAGGATGACCCAAGACCATGAATAAACAATATATGAATTGGTTTATCCTTGTTTCCATATTCGTCATATTGTATGTCAAATCCATCTTCTAGCCTGACTTTCATTTATAGAATAACCACCATAAGTGTAGGATTAATATAATTGATTAAGAAGAAAACCATGATTTTAAAATGCTTGATAAATCAAATGTGCTGTTTTTTCAGATGATTATTGTTTAACTTTACCTTTGTATAATTATAAATTGATGGGTTAATGAAATGACTGGCGAAATGACTTTTTTTTATTGGTAGTCAAAGAGCAATATTGGGATCAGAATGCTAGATCAAAATATTGCAATATATCCCAATTCTAGTTGGTAATGTTAAAGAAGTTATTTGGCTTCCTTCTCTGCACATGTGTCGCAGTATTTTTCTACTAATATAGCACCGTCACCTACAGCAAATAGTGCTTCGCTTGTAGCCCTGTTACCGCAAGTTATGCAGAATTTTAGCTTGCCATTGTCTTCAGTAAATGACTTTAACATTGAAAATACTTTTTCCATTTATTGTTTCACAACTCCAAAAATTTCATTAATTGTGTTTACTGGCAATACGGCAGTCATATTGTTTGCAGTAACTATGAATTTTGCATTTTTATCCATCTTTATATATAGTTCTTATGATATAAGAACTTACTTTTTTATAGGATGTTATGATGAAGGTGTTGTTATCTTGAAAGTTAAAATGATATAATAAAACATATTCTAATGTTAGACTAGTTTTCTGATGGAGAAATTGTGCAATACAAAAATTTTAATGATGATTTGATTCATTAAATAGCATATGTTCTGAATTGTATGGATTTATCTAATACAAATACAATTTAATTTATTAAAAATAGGTTCTGTTGAACCTTCCATTTTTTAAATCAGTTGTTGGGTTTCAGTTGATGTTTACTATTTATCAATTTCAAGTCATGAACCTAAAGATTTAAACAAAAACTTTAAGTTTTATAGATATATCTATATCTTACTATAACAGGCAACTGGGCTACTACGTGATTCAGGGTCTTGCAATAATATTGTAACCATGTGTTATTGCAAGACCTTTTCATTGTAAGTTAGTCGATTCTACATACACCGAAATACCTCTATAGGGACATTACAACACATACATGCGATTATTTTAGAAAAAGTGTTGTCCACCGGCTTCATGCTGACATTGGTATGTGTCACAACAGGGTGATAGACAGTTACTGGTTGCCTACATACAGGACAACTGATTAAAGTAGACCTGTTATCTATTACGCTGCAGACGTTATAAGATTAACTTATTTGGATAGAGATAACATAAAGAGCTATATTAACTATATTACATATATAATACTCAGGATCTGAAGGGTTTAAAACTTCAATAATCCAGAGTGCGATATAATGTCCTAGACCCGTACCGAGAATAATACTCCATTTCATAATTAGTTCATTCACTAATTTATTTTTAAGGATGATTGTCTGTTTTGTACTTTCAGATAAAATTCAAACAAGGCTGATGCCGCCTAACAAAATAATCATGTTATTGGTTGTAACATTCTCTTTAAATTAAGAAATGACGATATGTTAAAACAAAATAAGTGACAATAAAAATTTATATATATTTAAAAAATGTTTGGATGATGTAAATATTTCTATTTATTGTCCGCCCATAAGGTTACCGACGGATTCACCCAACTGTTCTAATGGTCCCTGTGGTTGCTGTGCAGTTTGGTTTTGTTGTTGTTGTTGTTGTTGTGGTGGTTGCTGTGCAGTTTGGTTTTGTTGTTGTTGTTGTTGTTGTGGTGGTTGCTGTG
>JBNJLU010000233.1:2119-3937 GCA_050591185.1 Candidatus Nitrosocosmicus sp. | reverse complement strand
CCCTTCTTCTGCTGATGGATCAGAGGTCCCTTCTTCTGCTGATGGATCAGAGGTCACTCCTAATGTAACATTAGTAGTCAGGGCGTTAGATAATACACTAGTTTTATTTAAATCCGTTAATTGAATGTCAGCTCTAACCTGTTGCATGGTAGGATCCGTGAAAGAAGATGCAAACTGAATTCTACCACTACCAGATTGGTCTAAATCAAAACCAGCTGGAAATGAAGATGTTTTTACTCGTGATGTATTCTCTGCATATACGTTCATTACCCCATTAATTTTAGTATTTATTAATTGCGGATCTACAGTTTGATAGGCTACAATAACCTTTAACTGATTAGCATCGGGTACGTTTGTTAAAGACTCATAGGTAGCTGAATTAACTTTTATTGTAACTCTCTCTGCAGGTTGCGCATTTATGTTACTTAATGTAATTGTTCCCAGCAAAAAGATAGAACCGACAATTATTGTAGCAGACATCAAAATCGATTTCTTATTATACTTTGATAAATTTATGAACATCAATTAAAAATTTAAAGCATACTATAAAAAGAATATGTTAAAATTTTATGACAATATCATACTATATTTTCAATATATACAAAAAAAATTAGGATTGCAAGAAATATCGTCTAACTAATAAAAATAAAAAGGACTATTTAGTATCACTATATCCTGCTTCCGCATGCTGTGATATATCAAGTCCAAGATCTTCTTCATCCTCATTTACCTTCAATCCCACAGTATAGTCAATTATTTTCATTATTACAATAGTTCCAACAAATGCCATAAGAGCAGCAACACCAACACCAACACCTTGAATTATCAACTGCATTGGGCTGCCACTGTATAGCCAACCGACAGGGCCTGCAGGGTTGATAGACTGGCTTGCAAAGATACCTATAGCCAAGCTCCCCACTATACCAGTAATGCCGTGAATAGAACCTACATCTAAAGCATCATCAATCTTTAACCTCTCTTTCAATAAAACAATACCGTAGTATGATGCAAATCCTAAAACAATACCTAAAATAAAGCCGTGTTGACCACTAATAAATCCAGCAGCAGGCGTAACACCGGCTAAACCACAAATCGCACCGTTTATCACAGCGGTAACTGTAGGCTTTCCAGTTCTTTTCCAGCTAATTAGCACCCAGGTAAGGGCACAGGTAGAGGCACCGATTTGAGTTACCAACAATGCATTAGCAGCAAGAGCACCTGATGCTAAAGCGCTTCCCCCATTAAACCCAAACCAGCCAAACCATAGTAGAGATCCACCAATTGCAGCTAGGGGAATGTTATGAGGCACCATTATTTGGGGACCGTAATTTTTACGTCGTCCTAGCACCAATGCCGCGGCTATCGAGGCCAAACCAGCACTAGTATGTATAACAATACCTCCCGCAAAATCAAAGACCCCTAGTTGAGCCAGCCAACCACCTCCCCATACCCAATGGGCTAGTGGATAGTAAATCACCAAACTCCATACGATTACAAATATAAGAAAAGCGCTCCATCGCATGCGTTCAGCAAAAGCACCTGTTATTAGTAACGGCGTTATTACGGCAAACATCATCTGAAAGGTCCCAAAAGTAACTCCAGGTATTGTGGGCGCCCATGTAACTGAATCACTAAAAGGAACATTATCAAAGAAAACCCATGAGAGATCCCCTATGACACCACTAACGTCGGGTGCAAAGACCAGGGAAAACCCAATGATGAACCACAAAGTGGATAACAGTGCGAGCCCCGTCAATGTTTGCATTATTACAGATAATGAATTTTTAAGCCTGAGCAATCCTGCTTCAAAAAAACCTA
>JBNJLU010000233.1:0-2109 GCA_050591185.1 Candidatus Nitrosocosmicus sp. | reverse complement strand
TAAGCATGACAAGCCCAGTTGAGATAAACATCCATGTTGTATCACCAGTATCTATTGCCAACGGTCACAGAAGGTTTTTGGTAGATTATAAAGTTTTTCATTTAACATATAAAAATTCAAATAAGATTATTAAAAATTATAATATTATCATAAAATACTGTTTTTTTGTTAATTATCCTGCGGTTTAATCAGATTAAGTTTTTTAAATAATATAGGATGTTAGTTAAAATCAAAGAAATCATCAAACATATCCATAAATTCCATATTTTTCAAATCGGAGTCAGAGTCAGAACCACCAAACAATTGGCGGATTTTATCGTCGGGGTTTGTAGTTTTTGTAGGCGAGTCATTTGAGTCAGTAATACTGCACGGTTTATCTTCAAAGCATGTTGTTACTGTACAAGATTCATTATCACATCTTTTTTCGGTATAAGACAAACTTTTATCGGGGTTCTTAACTGAGAATGAAATAGGAACGCTAAAGCTTAAAATAGATATGGAAAACACAATCATAAATAGCGTATAAAAACTCATAGTTATTTATGGAAAATACCATATTTTTGGCTTTTATAATAATATTAACGTGTATTTTTATCTCAAATACTATAATAAACATTAAAAAGTTTTTGTAGAAAAAACAAGTAACATCATCCGTATTATAACTATAGCACTAACATATCAAAACATGATGTTGATAATCTATTGTTTGGCGACTCCCAACTAACAGATTAAATAATACAGGGATTCTCATGGAAACAAAACGTATTGGCTTGATTCAATAGATAATTTATTGCTATGGGTTTTCACGGTATTGTCGGGAACTAACAAATTGTATCTAAAGATGGAAATTTAGAACAAAAATTGAGGGATGAAGATAATGGGGAAACGGCAAATATAATAAAAAAATCCCCGGAGATAACTCATGAGTAGAGGATTCTTAATTTTCGGTAAACTTGAGAGAATAGAGACACCTGTTGTGTCCTTATAGTATGGACCTTTTATTTGTGTTGAGGCTCATAGAATAATTAAGTTAATACTATTATGCAAACTACTAGTGGAGGCAAAAGAGATTTATAAGAAAGAACAGAATTTACGAAAGAATTATGACTAAAAGTAAAAATTTGGAAAAGGCATATGCTAAAAGAATCAAAAACCATTTAGGTATGTTTTTCATAACAAAAAAAAGGTAGAAGAATAAAAACAGAAAAATAATTGTTCCTAGTAAATATTAACCGCAAATAAACCTCAATTATAATTAAGGATAATCCATCTACAATTTTAGTTAGGACTTATGGTGATACTTTTTATAATACTTATTAAAGGATTACTTTTATAACAAGAAAAAACACCATATACATGAATAAACTAGCCAAAATATCAATATTTTTAATGGTTGTTTTTACAACAGGGATTTTACAAAACCCAGTTGGCCAATCGGTCTCCGCACAATTAGATCCTATCGAAAACATAACAGAAAGCACAATATCAAAAGTGCAAAAGCCCGATGACAGGAAAAATACAATGATAAAAGAAGCTCTAGCAAATATATTTGAAATCTATCAAACACTGGGTGGACAAGACCAAACAGATGTAAATGTTATGCTAAAATTAAACAACATAGAAAAAATACTCATCCAAATGATGCAATAATTAATTTATTTTATTATTTTTATTGTTTTTATAAAGTCTGAAAAAGTTATATTCATTATAAATAATTTTATTTTGATTTGTTTTTTTAGGTAAAAATTAAAAAAAGTTATGGCTTTTGGCCATTATTCTGCATTATTTATTGTAGTACGTATGGTTTAGTTTCTACTGGTATGGTATTTGGACCTGTTTGTGGTGGGATTGCATTGGATGGATTGCGTGTATCGGTTATGTTTAGTTGAGCACTTGTTGCACTGCTATCGACTGGGTCAACAACAACCAAACCTACTTGGCCTTTGAATAGTTGTGCATAGTCATGGTTAACAAAAGCGTATACACCTGGTTGGTCAAATACAATATCAACAATAGCGTCATTGGAGCCACCTACTGTGTAGGTTTGTTTTCCAATTCCTTGTACTGTGCTACCATCAACTATTCTGTCTAATGACTCACATACCATGT
>JBNJLU010000232.1:0-3942 GCA_050591185.1 Candidatus Nitrosocosmicus sp. | reverse complement strand
TGATAGGGATTTATCTGAAGTAACGGTAATATCGACACCATCCAGCTTATTATTGTTGAAAATGAGCTTGTTTGAAAAGATTTTATCTAATTCCAACTCTTTAACCAATCTATCAGTAATTATTGTGAATCCACCAGATACCGCAACCAGTTTCCACCCGGATTTTTTTAAAAATGAGCAAAGTTGCTTTGCTCCAGGCATAATCTCAAGATTTTGAGCTATTTCATACGCATCATTATACTCTATGCCTTGCAAAGCATGGACCCGTTGCTTAAGTCCTTCTTCCCAATTAATTTCGCCGCGAATTCCTTTATT
The DNA here is from genome assembly GCA_050591185.1 of Candidatus Nitrosocosmicus sp. GTDB lineage: Archaea > Thermoproteota > Nitrososphaeria > Nitrososphaerales > Nitrososphaeraceae > Nitrosocosmicus. The sequence continues at coordinate 3,627 of JBNJLU010000232.1, read as the reverse complement.
AGTGATATCCCATATCTCTTTTTCTTTTTCAGGTCCCATTAACTTGGCTAATACCGGAAGATATTCAGCATTCAATAAAACTCCTTCGACATCAAATATTATAAGCATAGGACAAACCTTTCTCCATTAATTAACATAATATTAAGTTATTGAAGCAAAAAACTTTCAATAGGTCATTTATAATAATGGGGAAGAAATGAAATGAAAAAACAAGATGTTGATGGCAATACAGTAATAACAATAAAATGCAATACATATAAAAAATAATTTATAATTACGAATTGGCAGGACTATTTTGTGCAGATACCAATAATTATAAATAAATTAATGAAATTTTCTAAGAATTTGCCATCAAGGTAATAACCGCTTTATTTTGTGATTAAGATACAGTTTTTCAACCTAAATTTCAGGACGGGTATTAGTATAATCTTCATTAAGAAAGTAAAGTGAAAACCCACATAAACATTTAATTAATAAAAGAGGTCTTTTATTATATAATGTCTTCCGGTTCTAATGATAATAGCAAATTCAGCATGAAAACAATTGACGTAAGGGGACTGTATTGTCCTGAGCCAGTATTTAGAACAAAAATTGAAATAGAAAAAATGATAAAAGGCGAAACGCTCCGAATTGTATCCGACGATCCAGATTCAGAGGAAGATATTTCAAGGTGGGTTAATCGTAATGGACATGAGTTAATCTCACTAAATAAAAATAACACGGATTTAGAATTTACAATTAAAAAGGCAAAATGAACAAAATGACCTCAACAACTTTTGCAGAGTCCAATAAAAATAAAATACTCGAAAGGATTGGTAATACACCCTTAATAGAACTTAAAAGTTTTTCATCCGATAAAATAAAAATATTTGCGAAATTGGAATGGTATAATCCTTTTGGTTCCGTAAAAGATAGAGCATCCTATTGGATGATTAAAAACGCAGAAAATAAAAAATTATTAAAAAGAGATAAAAGTATAATCATTGAACCTACCTCAGGGAATACTGGAATTGCCTTAACTGGAATAGCCTCAAACTTGGGCTACAAAGTAGAAATAGTCATTCCAGAAAAAGTAAGTGAGGAAACAAAAAACATCTTAAGGAAATTAGGAGCAAAATTGCATGAAACTAGTGACGACTTGTGTCCAAGAGTTGGAGCAGGAACGGATCAAAGCATTGCACTAGCGTATGCAATTTCAAAACCTCGTCCAGATATTTATTATATGCCTAACCAATATGAAAACGACTCAAATTTTCTTTCCCATTATCAAAGTACAGGTCCAGAAATTTGGGAACAAACTCAAGGAAAAGTAACCCATTTTTTTACAGGATGTGGAACAGGTGGTACAATCACCGGTATTGGAACATACCTAAAAGAAAAGGACAACAAAGTGAAAGTAATAGCTATTCAGGCTCAACAAAATCATTTATTGCAGGGGTTAAGGAATTTTGAAGAATCGTCTAAACCCGAACTCTTTTTGCGAAGAGAAAAAGTAATTGATGATTGGTATACTGCGACCAATGAAAAATCATTTCAAATGGTAAAAGAGCTCAGAGAAAAAGAGAATTTACTAGTAGGACCTTCCTCAGGCGCTGTAATGGCATCAATGATGGATTATGTAAAAAACATGGATGAAGGTGTATTTGTAGGTGTCTTTGCTGACGATGGAAGGAAATTCAAGAGCCTTTATCTTCAGCAAAACTTGTTTACTGAACAGGAGTACATTAAATACTTAAACAATTGCATTATGTTGCCATCCCTGGCCTACTAATAGATTTCTATAGTACGATGATAAATAATTGGAGAATTATATTTTTTTCTCGGCCAACCATTTTTCGATATCTAATGCAGCCATACAGCCAAATCCTGCAGCAGTAATAGCCTGCCTATACCTGTGATCGTGTACATCACCAGAAGCAAAAACACCATCAACATTTGTTTGTGTGTAGTTATTAACTATAACATATCCTTTGTCATCCATATCTATTTGACCTTTAAATATAGAGGTATTTGGTTCATGACCTATGGCTACGAACAGGCCACCAACATTTATTTTTTTTTCCTCACCAGTTTTATTATCTTTGACGATGATAGACGATACTTTCTTATCCCCTTTTATATCCACTACACTAGAATTCCAAACAAACTCTATCTTGAGGTTTTCAAAAGCTCTTTCTTGCAAAATTTTGCTTGCTCTTAAATAATCTCTTCTATGTATAATTTTAACGGATTTTCCAAATTTGGTTAAAAAAATAGCTTCTTCCAAAGCCGTGTCTCCACCACCCACAACTACAATGTGTTGATCTTTAAAGAAAGGTCCATCACAAGTAGCGCAATAAGAAATACCCCTTCCTGAAAACGCTTGCTCTGGTTCTATTCCAAGCTTCCTTGGAGTAGCACCAGTACTAATCAATACGCTTTCCGCAGTAAACATTGACGATTCAGTATAAATCTCAAAAGGTCTTACATTAAAATTAACTTTTTTAACTTCATCAGTTATCATCGCTGTTCCAAATCGCTCAGACTGTTGTTTCATATTTATCATTAATTCCGGACCAAATATTCCATTTGGAAATCCGGGATAATTTTCTACTTCACTTGTAGTCATCAATTGACCTCCAGGCAAGCTACCTGTGATTATTAGCGTCTTCAATTTAGCTCTAGAAGTATAGATAGACGCTGTGTAACCTGCGGGTCCTGATCCAATTATAATAACATCAAAATGATTATTTAATTTATTATCGTAGGGGAAGCTATGATCTATTTCACCTGATCCATTAGCCTGATACAACATTCTTTAACATATTACTTTATTTTCATTAATTAATGTGTTATGAGTTGTTTTAGAGTTTAGCAAAAAACAGTTGATAAATATTTGTTAATACAAATTTTATTATATACAATATTTATAAAAAAAAGGAGGAAAACTAAATGAGATTAATTATTTGTGGCATGGGAGTTGTAGGTCAAAGCTTTGTTAAATTATTAATTGATAGTTCCGAGTCTTTATATAAAAAATACGGCATAAAACCAAGGATTGTGGCTTGTGCAGATAGCAATGGTGTAGCATACTCTCAAACTGGCCTTGACCTTGAAAAATTATTAATAGTTAAAAAAAAGTATGGAACTGTTGCCAAATATTCAGAAGAAAAATTACATTTTGAAAACTATATTGAGAACATTGACGCAGAAGTATTTTTAGAACTTACACCCACAAATCTAATTTCCGGAGAACCTGGGCTATCCCACATAATTTCTGCATTGAGAACACATAAAAATGTGATTACCGTAAATAAAGGCCCGCTTGCTTTATCTTTTCCGTCATTAATAGAATTATCCGACTATAACAATGTGATGTTACGGTTTAGTGGTACAGTTGGTGGCGGAACCCCTGTACTAGAATTTGCTAAACATTGCTTAAAAGGTGACAAAATAACTTCCTTCAGCGGAATCCTAAATGGCACCACAAATTATATTTTAACCAAAATGACAGAGGGTTTTACTTTTGATGAAGCATTCAATGATGCAAAGATAAAGGGTTTCGCAGAAGCAGAATCATCCTTGGATATAGACGGCGATGATGCTGCAGCTAAACTAGTGATAATGGCAAATTGGATAATGGGTTAC
>JBNJLU010000231.1:0-3945 GCA_050591185.1 Candidatus Nitrosocosmicus sp. | reverse complement strand
AGCAATTAGCAAATAATAATTTAACAATTTAATCAAAAAAAAAAAAAATCAAATGAAAAACAGGTTACAAGACTATCAGATGTATTTTTTTTCCATATTCATGTATTTATCAAGTTCAACGAGTTTGTTGAACTCCTTAAATTTAATCATTTTATTTACCAATAGCTTTGTGGTTCCAGTTTGCTTTAAAGTTTTAAATGTGTCGTATATCGCAAAAGTTGAAGAATACAGGCCAGACAATGGGAAAATAGCTATTCTGTATCCCAAATTCAAAAGTTCATCTGCGGTCAAATTAGGGGTGATACCCTCCTCAATCATATTAGCTACCAAAGGTGCATCTATTTCTGACGAGATATCTTTTAATTCTTCGATAGAATGAGGCGCCTCGACAAATACAACATCCGCTCCAATCTCTCGATATTTTTTTCCACGCTTTATCGCCTCATCAATACCAAGTGGAGCCCTCGCGTCAGTTCTAGCAACAATAATAAAATTTGGGTTATTTTTTTTTGCATCAATAGCTGACTTTAATTTAGGTATATACTCACCATCGCTAATCACTTCTTTACCAGTCATGTGACCACACCTTTTTGGCCAAACTTGATCTTCTAAGAAAATCCCAGAGGCACCAATCTTTTGGAGATCAGTTACCAATTTCCAGACAGTTAAAGGGTTTCCATACCCGGTATCTACGTCAACAATTAAAGGAATACTGACTGCCCTTGTTATCCTCCTTGCAGTCTCCAATGTTTCAGTCATGCTCAAAAAGCCAAAGTCAGGCATTGCCAACATAGAGGCTGAAGTCCCATACCCGGTTTGAAAAATTGCTTTAAAGCCAACTTGCTCTGCAATTTTTGCGGTTAATGCATCATATACCCCAGGCATAACCAAAATTTCGCCTTTATTAGACAGCAAAGTACTCAACGACAAATAGTAGACATACTTTTTACTACTTTATTAATTTTAATGGTAAAATGAAAACTCAAAATGGAATAATCTTCATCGCCGCCAGAAAAAACCAGTGTATCAATTAATTAAGTAAACCAAATCAACAATAAACCAACATCAAATGAAAAACGACAATAACAACCAAGGTTCAGAACATGCAGCAAATACACATAAAATTTCAAGCATAAATAAAACCCGATGCAAATATATGAGATACAACTTTTAATCAAAGCAATAAAATGCGCCATAAAAAATAAAAGATTCTGATGAAGTATGGTAATCCCTAGTTGAGGATTAACTCATGTACCGATAAATAGCTTTAAAGATGTTGATGGCTACATCGTTTTTATTTTGGATTGGGAAATGGTAATAATTCATATTTCTATCAATTAATAAAACCTCATTTAAATCCGATCCTATATGGGTATCTTTTTTACCAACATCATTTGCCACCACCAAATCGGCATTCGCATCAACTATTTTTTTATATGATTTATGAAGCAACGTTTCAACCGGTACATCATAATCAGCTTTAAAGGCAACCAGAAATAAACCCCCGCAAACACCCTTAATTTCATTGACAATTTTTAGTGTTGGAACAAAGGTTAGCGTTAAAGACGACATGTCCGAATTTATTTTAATATCTGAAAAGCTAGAAGGCCTAAAATCCGAAACAGCAGCAGCCAAAATAACTAGTTCGTATTTAAACGAACTCAATTCCTTAATGATTTCATCACGCATTTGTTGAGAAGTTGTAACGCAGATTTCCTTTAAGTTAGAAGAATGGCTTTTGGTTTGCTCGTTCGTTAATTTTTCATGAGAGTGTGTAAGTCCTTTTACAATTGTAATGTCAGATTCAAATTTTAGGGCGTTTTTCACCAAGGAAATACCCATTTTCCCAGAACTTGTATTTGAGATTATTCTAATAGGATCTATATATTCTATTGTGCTACCAATTGAAATCAAGATTCGTTTACCTTTAAAAAAGTTTTTTACATCATGGTCTTTAATTTCAAAAATCGTTTTTTCGGGTTTTTTTGTAAAAGGCATTTCTCCAGCATTTTTATCACTGCCTTTAAAATTCCCGTCAATAGAGAAACTACTTTGTTTTAGGATTTTTACGATTGATAATAGGACAGATTCGGTGTCCACAATTTTAGCCTTACCCTCTTCAATTTTTGGATTGATAAATACAACATTCTTTTTTTCCAATTTAGCAATATTTTCTTTTATAATATCGTTGTCATACATGGATTCATGCATAGCTGGTGCGATTACTATAGGGATTTTTGAACCCAAGGCAACCGATAAAACAGATGTCGGTGGAGTATCGTCTATTCCATTTGCAAATTTACCAATAGTATTAGCAGTAGATGGATAAACAATGACTAAATCAGATTTGCCATAATCTGCCAGTAATATATGCTCTAAATCCCCAGTTAACTCAGATACCACTTTGTTACCACTTGCCCAAACAAAATAGTCTTTTGAAATAAACTTTTCAACGGTTTTGGAAATAACTACAAATACTTCTGCGCCATGTCTCATTAAAAGCCGAATCAGATCTATAGATTTATAGCATGCTACACTGGCTGTAACGCATAAAATAATTTTTTTATTCAGCAATACGTTTCCAAGGGTCGATTTGATGTCCTTTGAGGGGTGAGAATAACCCGGATCATTCTTTTTATCATCGCCAGCATTTATACGCATAGACAACCATCAAAATATTCTTCACATATAAAAACAACAAATGGGTTATTTTTGTAAATCACTTTTCGCCATCTCCATTTTTACAGGTCTTTAGAGAAGAAAGATAATTTTCAAATTTCTGCAGTTCCTCCTTAGACATTGAAAAACTGTGCTCAGGATCAGGGAATCCCCCAGATTTCACGTCGTTAATATAGTTTGTAATTGCCGTTGAGAATAACGAGTATGAATCAGTATAACGTTTTGCAAACTTTGGCTTGATTTCATCGTATAAGCCTAACAAATCATGCAATACAAGTACCTGTCCGTCACATTTGTTACCAGATCCTATGCCTATTGTAGGAATTGATACACCTTGAGAAATTTTTTCTGCAATTTCAGATGTAACCATTTCCAGCACTATACTAAAAGCACCGGCTTTTTCCAGTTCCAAGGCATCAAGGAATAAATCAATGGCAGTGTTGCAGGACTTCCCTTGGACTTTATACCCTTCCCATAACGGTGATGTCTGTGGCTTTAGGCCAATGTGCCCCATTACAGGTATTCCATTCTGCGTAAGGTGCTTAACGAGGGGAACGATTCCGCGCCCACCCTCTACCTTTATTGCGCTACACCCAAGTTTAATAAATTTAATAGCATTTGAAAAAGCTAAAGACAAGTCAGACTGATATGACCCAAATGGCATGTCTGCCACAATCAAAGAATTTTTAGACCCATTTACAACACCTTTGCAAAATACAAGCATTTCATCAACAGTAACAGGAATTGTACTGTCGTATCCAAGCATAACCATACCAGCACTATCCCCAACTAAAATCATCTCGATTCCGGAAGTATCACAAATTTTTGCAGTAGAATAATCATATGCTGTAACAACCACTATTTTTTCGGATTTATTTTTTTTTTGCTTAATATCAGTAATACTTATTCGCATGTTGTTCCATGAACATCTACAGTATAATACTTAATTTTAAAAACATATCCATCACACCTCAAAACAACCCTCATCACTTATTCATTTATGTTCAGACGCAGTCAACATTTTACTTGACCTCATGATATCCAATCCTTCCCGTAAAACTACCTCATTGTTATAGCTGCTTACAATTTCTTGCAACTCTTTTTTTGTAGAATTTTTCCTATGGTATTCTATGCATTTTATTAATTGGGGAACAGCTCTAACAATATTATCCACAATAGAAATATCAGCAGTTACAGAAGTTCTTGATAAAGGATTAAGATCAACAGTTATGACTTTTTTGTTCATTTTTTTTAAAGCAATGGTTC
>JBNJLU010000230.1:2188-3946 GCA_050591185.1 Candidatus Nitrosocosmicus sp. | reverse complement strand
AGTTTTATCTTATCATATGCAGATTTTGATATAGTCTGTTGCATGTTTTATGTTTGATATTATGGTGTGAAAAGCATCTAAAAATTTAAACATAAATTACCAGTTATTAGTAACATGATTTAAATAAAACTTTATGATATTAAACCATTACAACGGTAAAACCATAATCTAAACAATTTTGTGTAATGTTCTTTGCTAATGCAAATGTTGTCTGTGTTCTACCATCATACACCTGTTGAATATCACATCTATGCCATTTTCTTTTGCCTTTTTTTCTGCCTCTTCATTGTAAATCCCTGATTGCATCCAGATCACCTTTATTCCCTTTTTCCTTATTGCATCATCTATTACTGATGGCACATCCTCTGACCTCCTAAACACATCAACAACATCAACGTCTTCAGGTATTTCAGATACAGCGGGATATGACTTTCGCCCAAGGATTTCATTTACAGTTGGATTGACTGGAATAACATTATACCCATGGTCAATCAGATATTTTGGCACAAAATGTGCGGGTTTTTCCTCATTCTTTGACATTCCGACTACTGCGATATTCTTGAACTGCAATACTCTCTTTATTTCTGATGCTGAATGTTTGTCCGTATCCATCAAAAGTATTATTTGCTAATTGTATATTTATTTTAGGCACTTTTAACTAAGTTTATGTTTTCATTGTCTTGTTAAATGTGTAGGAAAGAACGATGTCATAACTATTAATTTTTAAATTCTCGGTAACGGCAGAATGCCGTCCTTTTTTTTTGTATTCCGTGCGGCGGGGCATTGTTTCATCTTGGCCTCCTTGACGTAATTTCAGGTGCTGATTTTAATCCTTGCTAAAGATGATACTGAAGTATCTAATTGTTTTATATCATGTTTATTTTTCTCCCTCTCCCTCTCTTCTCCTTTCTCTTTACTGTCCGACTTGTCATAAATTACAAAAATAAGCATAGGCGATGATGTGGTCGGATTTATTTGGTTTTGTGGGTATTCTTTGAAATGATGATCCTTTAGCACCTTAAGATAGGCTATTTTGTAATTTATGATTCCGTTGAGGGCAATTGCAAGGTGGCAGTAGGCTAGGATCCCTTGCTTTTGCTTGTCTAAATCCTTGATTTCCTGTTTCATCATGTCCAGTTTTTTTGACTGTTCCTTTATCGCAAGTTTGATACCTCCGTATTTCTTGAGATCATCTGTTAGCGATTTCCCGATATCGGACCTTTTTTCCAATTGGTGGTTTTGATTCAAGCCAGCGGTTTTGTTGTCCCTGTCATTGGGACCCAAACCAAAACTGCTACTGCTGATGCTGCTATTGTTGCTTTTGTATTCATGGGTCAACTGGCCAAATTCAATGATATCCTGCTCGCTTACGCCATTTTGGAGCAGGCTGTGCAGTGTTTTTGCTGTAAGCGAATTCAACTGCAATACTGCCACTTTGTAGGTTATTTTGCTGTTTATCTGATCGAGTTCCTTCCTTTTTTCGCTTACCTTGCCATCAAACCCAAGTTTTCTGTTGTATTGCTCCTGAACATCCCTAAGAAACCTGGATACTGCCTGATACTCTGAAATGTTGTTGGCCGCGGCTATCTCTGAAACGGTGTCCTTTAGTTGCTGCAGCTCATTGAGACCAAACCCCATTGCGTCAAGTTTCAAAAATGTGTTCCAGGCCTGCAAGTGGGTGTTTAGCTGTGACTTCCAGAATAAAGTGTCTTTGTATAGGACTGCTCCCTCCTCATACAGTTCCCTGTTTTTCCTTTC
>JBNJLU010000230.1:0-2178 GCA_050591185.1 Candidatus Nitrosocosmicus sp. | reverse complement strand
GTGACAATGCGCTGTTGTATTCGAATATTATCGCGGAAGCATCATAGCCGTGATTTTTGAAGTCATGCATGAGCTTGGCAAAGTCTTTGATCTCGTCTATGTTGATATCATAGGTATCCCATAACACCCTTTTCAGTTCATAGAACGACTTAAAATAAACCATGGCTGACTTTTCTTTTTGGACTATCTCGTTTAGGTTTTGTACTGCTTTGTCCTTTTTTTTGTCTAAATCATATATTTCTTTTATTAAATCCTGTCTGTCACCTTTAAGCATCCCGTATTCTTTTTTCTTTTGGTCTATGTAGTGTGAAACCTGTGAGACAAACATTACTCCATCATCCAATGGTGGATTTTGTTTGTTTGGTTTGGTGGTATCTGGCCACTGCTGCTGCTGCTGCCCATAATCTTCAACTTCCACGTGGTAATCTTGGCCGTCCCAATTGTTGGCGCAAGTCAAGGAATTATGGTTGTTGTTGTTACGACTGTAGCCGTAGCCATGGAAATCAAGCAAATCCATTATCCATGTTAAAACAATGGAGGGTGAGATACCCAACTTTTTGCAACTTAGGTAAATATCCTCTATGAACGAGGTTATTTCCTTGTTTGGGTCGCCATCATTATTAGCATTATAACCATGGGCTTCTGTTTTCCTATTGATGCCCAAATTCTTTAGCAACTGCAACATCCTGTAACCGTCTGCACATTGCTTGACCGAGATGCCTGATTTGTTTAGTGTGACCGCAAAGTCCCTCATAGGTTCAGCATTGGGTTTCCCAATTTCTGCTATCCAATCCTTGATTATTCCGGATACCTTGCCTCCTGATATGCCTAGGTCGGTGGCAATCTGGTCCCTTGTTTTGCCATTTAGGTGCCCCTGTATCACTAGCGACTTGATTGACTGGTTTGACTTAAACAATCATTATCATATATGAATGTGTTAAACCGCTTATATGTATAATAATGAATTCGTCATTTCGGTCAAATCTTTCGTCACTTTCGTCAAAACGGTCGTCAAAATACATTCTAAGGCAGCATTAGGGGGATTAAGAGTGAAAATAAATCAATAATAATTACCTGTACGCCAATTGAGTGTTGTCATGCGGCTGAAATTTGTTCTTAAATCATATGAGTAATACCAATATTTTGTTTGTGGTTATTTGGGGTATTGACTTTTTTTCCGATATCAGGCAAAAAAATCGGATGGAAGTATGGTGATGGTCAACGTATTGGTTAGAGTCGCAAAAATGCTTTTTTTTAGTTTTTGATTCTTTGAGATATTATTCTATGTAAAATTTTTTTTATGGTTCTGAATTCAAAACTAAATGCCATTATCGCCTTGATCGTCAAGATATTCTCCCAAGACCTTATGTTCGCCAATTACTGTTTCTCTATATTGATTTGCTTCAAGTTCATAGGTTCATGATCTTTTCTCTTTTTTCTCTATACTCTTAACTTCCATAAAGAAACTGGATTTTTCTTAACCAATTTTTCTTAATGGCTGTTTTTTTATCCTACAAATCTGTTAACTGTGTCAATTTATTTTAAATCCAAACTTCAAATTTTTTGTTAACAATTTGGTTTTCCAAACCTAAATTTGACGAAACCTTTCATATCATTGTCAATTGTCAATGGACTGAGTGTGATTGATTTCCTAGGGGTAGAGGGGTTGTATTACATTTTCTAACTAATAGCCACTTGTTTTAGTTTAATATTTCAAAGTAGCATTTTTGATTTTTCCAAGTGTCAAAGATGAAAAAGAAAGGGGAGGGGGAGGATAGGAGAAATTGTTATTGTTGCCCTAGTGCGCTGTTACCTATGTTTAGTAGATTTTGCAGGTTAATGTTATTGCCCGAGTCCTCGATTTCCCCTCCTGATACCACTTGACTATTTTGAAATGTGGATTGGAACTGACCTATAATTTGTGACGCCAAGTTGTCTCCAATGCTACTGCCACTGCCACCATGCTGCGCCAGTGCGTTGTTTCCGGAATTCTGTTGATTTTGGATGCTTGTGTTGTTGCAAGAGTCTTTGGTGCTGCCACCAGAAACACACTGTGAGTTTTGGCTTGAGGATTGGAACTGGCCTATACCCTGTGAGGCCAAGTTGTCTCCAATGCTACTGCCACTGCCACCATGCTGCGCCAGTGCGTTGTTTCCGGAATTCTGTTGATTTTGGATG
>JBNJLU010000229.1:0-3971 GCA_050591185.1 Candidatus Nitrosocosmicus sp. | reverse complement strand
AATGATTATTGGCATTTTATTAGCAAAAATGCAATTGAAGAAATATGTTGGTTTTATTGATAGCGATAACTATTTTCCCGGAGCAGTAAATGAATATGTCAAGATTTTTGCATCGGGTTTCGGAATGGCCTCTACACCTTATAGTAACATTAGAGTTTCCTGGAAATCCAAGCCAAAAATAGTGAATAACAATTTGGTATTTCCAAAATGGGGAAGAATATCTGAACACAGTAACAAATATCTAAATGAATTGATTTCTAACATAACAGGCTCTAAAATCGAAATCATCTCAACTGGAAATGCTGGAGAACATGCGCTATCAATGGCACTTGCTGAAAATTTGCATTATTCTAGCGGATATTCGGTTGAACCATATGAATTGATTAATATTTTAGAGAAGTTTGGAGGCATATTGCCTTCAAATTTGACAGGCATAATAAAAAAAGGTGTAGAGATATTTCAAATCGAAACCAGAAATCCCCATTTGCATGAAGAAAAGGGAAATGATCACTTGACAGGAATGCTCCAGGATTCCCTTCTTGCAATAAACAACAGCAAGATTTGTAACATGGAATTGACAAAAGTGATAAATGATCATTTGCTTATGTTACAGGTAAGATCTAAAAACAATGACATAGATGCGAATAACAACAAAAAAAGACACCACATAATGGAACCCATCAAATCAATACCAATAGCAACATTTGCTGAACTGATTCTCAACAACTGCAAAACCCTAAACATGATTTAGTACATTTTCATCATTTGTACTACCAAGAGATCCACCTATAGTTTAATATTATTTCTATTAGTATCATTACAACAACCATTTCAAAGATAAATTAAAGTACAAGACATTGCGCTTTTCTCACTGGCAGCAGCAATAAAATTTCTAAATGAAAGATAGGTTATATCATACGATATTCTTAAAAGAAACAGTCAATTTACAATCAATTGTTAAAAATGGTGCCAATAAGCTGAGGTGATGTTATCTAAAACTATTAGTTAAAGATTTGAGTTCAGATGGTTTGGAATTTGCAAACAGCTTATTATTTCAACTTTGGTATCTAGGGGATTCATAATAGGTACAATTTTATAGGTTATCTTTCGATATCCAGAAAGGTTGAGAGCAGATCTTTTAGATTTTGCAAATGGAATCTCTCTATCTTTCATAGCGTTTTCTTAAATTGGCGATGCATGAAAAGAGGTATCATTCATCACCATGGCATCAGGCTTTGGTGTTGGAACGATGGTTTTTAGTATCATGAATAGTTGATTCAAAGGATAAAAGAAAATCAAAAAGAAGCGGCTGATTTTTTAAATTCAAATGAGTTTAATAATCAGAATGGCAATTCCCCTCTAACTTACAATAGATAAGGAATAATGATTTTAGGAATATTTCCTGACAGCATTGCTGAATCTCTATTTATTAAAGGTGTAATTTATCACTAAATATACGTGAATTAATTGCAGTATCACCGGCACTATCATAGGCATTCTGGTTGCTAGAATGTAAAGGATCAAAGGGAATGATTGATGAAGATCATGATCGCTTTAGGGTCATTGAACAATGGTTTTACATTTTCGTTATCTTAGCCATGGGCGGACCAATAGGTTGGTATTTAGAAAAACCATCGGATCCTCAACACTTCTCCCGTTACCATAGGATTTGCTGCGGTTCCATCATGGCATTTGTTACTGAAGAGAATATTCCTCAAGCATACAATCGTGCAGAAGTGCACATATGTTTATCAGCTTCTTTTGGTTTTCCACTTGGTTTGACTATAGTCCATTTTCTGTGATTTTGTAATCCATATCGAACAATAATCAACACTCCATCAGAATAAACAAGCATATTTTCCTTGGAGGGACTATTTCCTAAAAGTCAAAGTAAAACTCATCACCAATTCACTTAAAAACTCCTAAGCCTATTGTGATCTATCTTTTTACGAAACTTATTTAACGATTCCATGTATTTGATTTAATACAACAATAAAAATAATATGGGATAATAAAGGTAATTCTGCCACAAAAGACTAAGATACACATAACTAAAAATACAGTTGTTAATTCCATTAAATTGCCAATGTCAAATGATCCATTACAAATATTTAAAATTTATACAATTACGATATACAACCCCTAAAACAACTAGTTTTTTTAGAGCCAAGTTGTGAATAACATAAGGTATGACAATTCAAGCTTACGCGGCGTCAAAAATAGGTGATAGACTAGAAAGATTTGAATACGAATTAGGATCTCTAAAACCAGATGAAATAGAAATCAATGTTGAATATTGTGGCATATGTCACAGTGATTTGCATATGCTGAAAAATGAATGGGGAATGACGCATTATCCCCTTGTGCCAGGCCATGAAATTGTCGGCAAGGTATCTGCTATTGGAGATATGGTAAAACATCTAAAGATTGGTCAATATGTTGGACTTGGTTGGAATGCCCGCTCTTGTCTGATATGCGATCAGTGCTTGAGTGGACACCATAATCGCTGTTTGAATGGGGAAGACGTAATTGTTGGAAGGCATGGGGGTTTTGCAGACAAAGTTCGTTGTCAAGGATTATGGGCGTTTCCTTTACCTGCTAATATAAACGTCAAAACTGCCGGCCCATTGTTTTGTGGCGGAATCACGGTTTTTAATCCGATTATTCAAAATAACATCAATGCTACATCTAACGTAGCAGTAGTTGGAATTGGTGGATTAGGGCATATGGCCCTAAAATTTCTTAATGCATGGGGATGTGAAGTAACAGCCATTTCTACAAATCCATATAAGGAGAGGGAAGCACGAGAATTTGGAGCTAATCATTTCTTAATTTCAAAGAATCGCGGTTCTCTAGAAACTTTGGCAAATAGATTTGACATGGTATTAGTTACTTCAAACGCTGAATTAGATTGGGATGCGTATATCAATACACTTCGTCCTGGAGGTAAACTACATATTGTTGGAGCAGCATCGCAAGTTAAGGCTACTGTTTCTTCTCTAATCTCTAATGAAAAATCTATTGGAGGCTCACCTACTGGTAGTCCTCCAACTATTGCAAAGATGCTTAATTTTTGTAGTCGACATAAAATTGAGCCAGTTATAGAAGAGTATCCACTTTCCAAGGTCAATGAGGCAATGGCTCACCTTGAATCAGGTAAAGCAAGATATCGCATAGTTTTGCATAATGACATTAAATAACGGGCTAATGTAACTTTAGTCTTGGAAATCCCCATGGTTTGATACAACAAAGATTGTTGTATCCAGAATATAAAGGACAAAACAATCAAGAATCATCTAATCCTAAGACAGTATTAAAGATTTCCGCATAATGGTATTTAACTTCATACTCGATGGCATTAACCAAGTAGAATCAGCATTCTGGTTAGTAGATTGATAATTCCAATATCCCGGAAAAGTAAAAACAACAGGATTTAAAACAATATGACAATATTTGATGAACTTGGCAATCAATTAAACCACATATCAATTGGGAAATATAGACACTATTGCTGACTTAACATTAGTTCTTGATCCCACATCAAGTTAAAATAGCAAACGAAGCAATCGATATCCATCACCAATAAAGGGCAAAAAAACAGCACATTTTATTTAGCAGTGTTAAAAATAAATCCTTTTTTGGTCAAAATCAAAAGTTAAAATTACATCAAATACTAGATACTAGTTATTTGCTTTCAAAATGCCAGTTCCATTAGGATATAAAGACGCGAAAGATGTCATTTCATAGTAAAAAGAACCATCCAAATCAATATGCTCTATGTTATTTGGGCTATTTACATATGTCTTTGTTCCATTGGGATGCTCTGTAATATTATCGGGATTTGAAAAAACCCTAATTTGATAAACATTGTTTTCAAAATTGCCGGAAGAAACATTGTTGTTTACTTTGATTGATGCTCGCATAGACATAAGAATATCGGATAATACGATCTCATCATTAGTATCAACAGG
>JBNJLU010000228.1:0-3990 GCA_050591185.1 Candidatus Nitrosocosmicus sp. | reverse complement strand
TTCCCAATTGTTGATTGTGTTTGGTTATTGAATCCTGTTCCTAGCGACGATACCGATATAATTGCATCATTATTTTTAGAACCAGCAATGGCGTTGGCGTTGGCGTTGGCGTTGGTGTTTGGAGTAATTGGGTTGGCGTTGGCGTTGGTGTTTGGAGTAATTGGGTTGGCGTTGGCGTTGGTGTTTGGAGTAATTGGGTTGGCGTTGCCAGCTAAAACATTGTTGCTAGAAGTGTCGGTAGTAGAATTAGAAATGACAGCATTATTGGAATTATAAAATACAGGCTGTTTTGTAAATGAAGAATTAAAGCCGTTGAAATTGCCATCCCTAGTTGATAGTGACCAGTTTCCAAACAAGCTATTAACAATAACACCGGCAGTTGTATTATATTCGGTACTGACTATTGCACCTTTCAGATTTACGTTATTTAAGGATAAAGAAGAAATCGTTGAGGTTGAGACTCCGCATGAGGTTTTACTTGTGCTTGTGGTTTGGCCATTGTTATTTGTTTGTGATTGGACTGAGAAATTAGTATTACTATCGCAGTTAACATTATTATTATTATTGTTTGTGTTTGATTGTATTTCTTTATCAATGCTTGATTGTAAATTATTTCGAAATTGGTCTATTGATTCGCCAAGATTAGAAGATGCATTTGCATGGTTAAAAGTTTGAAAACCTATTGAAACAAAAAATGAAGGCAGTATAATTAAAATTAAAAAGAAAGTTTTAGTTTCATATGGAGTTATTATTGAGGATATTACATCAAAAAAATATGTTTTTTTAAGTATCATAAATAATCTAGTTTTAGTATAGGAAATATGCGATATATGTATTACTAAATGGTAATTGTTTATTCCTTCCCCTGGTTATAAAATTAAATGTTATTACGCATACGGAGCCTCTTTCAATATCATCTATTAAATATTTACACTCATCATCACCTAAAAACACAGTTGAATCCACTCTAAAATACCATTTTGATATTACATTATGTTTCGTGGGGAAGAAAATTCAAACAACACAACACCACTATAGGTACAGACTAAAGTTACAAGCCGGCAATTAGGGATAACACATTTAAAAAAACTAATCATCCCTCTGCCTAACCAACCCATTGAAATGATTTTTTTGCACTAAATTAGATACGAAAAAAATGGCAGAATGGGCATTTATGTAATCAACGTAATCGCAATTACGTCTTTTGCATGTGGGACTTCATTTTTGGGCGCTTTAATCTCAAAGAAAAAGAATTTTCTGAACAAAAAATATTAGCTCTAACTGCGTATGGGGTGGGATTGCTTATTTCGCTGTAATACTTGGAATGGTTACAGAGGCTAAAAAAGCCACAGGATGATTCAAACAATGATTTTTTTTATAGGTGGAGCAGTAGTGTTTATAATTGCAGACCTAATTGCAGAAAAGAAGCGCAGAGGCTCTGGGATAGTACTTAATTGGATTAGATACCATCCCAAATTCATTAGACATGGGTGTATCAATTGCAGCTGCAGGTCCAATCGTGGTACTGGCCATTATAATTGGAATGCAGAACGTTCCAGAAGGTATTGCAGCATATAAATAAATGATGACTGGCAAAACCGCTTTTAATAACAATCCAAAGAAGGCACTTGCTGCGACAGGCATATTTTTCGTAATTCCCATATTTTTAGGATTGTTTGGTTTGTTTTACTTACAAGGTATGGAACATGTTATTTCAATAGTATTGGCGTTATCCGCTGGAGGAATATTTTATATGCTCCATTATGTCATGATCCCTAAGCCAATGAAGACAGGAAATGGCCACCAACATTTGGAGCGGTTTTTGGTTTTGTTATAGGTTTTGCAATGATAACGACAACGTGGTGGTGGGGGGACCAATAACACAAACCTAAAGAGAAGGTATTTTGTAATAGATATTAAAAAAATCTTTTCCATTAACAGCAGAGTGCCAGAATATTCAGCAATTTGCTAAAACAATCAATCGCACAAAATGCGCTACATTGCTTTTTTAACCATTAAATGAAGAACACCGTTTTTTTTATATACATCTCCAATGACATCAAATGAGTTTCCCTTTTTTAATAACGCCCTCGGTCCCACATATTCGAAATAATCCAAAGAAGCATACCATTTTTGATCCACAACTACAATTGCTTTTCCATACAACACTTTTTCTATAAAAATTGAATATTTTTTTCCTGGTATGAATTTAACTGAATCCGCCAATGAGATAGTTTTTTTATTTATCCAGACCACCCGTTTTATTTTTTCCAAATTTTCTATTGCTTTTTTTACAACACCCCTGTCAAGTTTTGTTAATTCATGCAAATACGATACATCCAAACCATTTTTGCCTGATTTTGCCAGTAAATCATGAATCTGTCTTTGTGCTTTTTCAACCATTTTTCGGTTATCCAAAGCCAAAGACACATCATACAAAAGTTCCAGATCATTTTCAGAAGTAGATGATGAAGAATTCTGACCATCATCAGTGTATCTTTTTTTATAAGACAGTTTTTTTAAAAAATATTTAACTCTTCTGCTAGAATTAGAAGATATGGAGTCCATAATAGGGTTAAAATATTCATCGGAGCCAACATCGTCATCACTAACGGAATCACCACCATCATTGGTATCAACAGGTTTTTTTGGGATTGTATCTATTTCAAATGTATTCATTTTTTCGGTAACGTCAAAAGATCTCTTGTTATAAGTGTTTAAGTCAAAACCCATATCTTTTAAAACATGCTTCATTTTAGCAATCTTTTTTTGAGAAATCTCCAAATATTTAGAGTCTATCGAATTATTGGTCACCAGAACAACAAGTTTTCCATCGGAAAACCTACCTGTTCTTCCCCGCCTTTGAATAAACCTAATCTCACTTGGAACAGGCTCATAGAATATTACAAGGTCAACATTCGGAATGTCAAGGCCCTCTTCAGCTACAGATGTAGCTACCAAAACAGGAAAAAGCCCCTTTTTAAAGTCATTTAAAATAGATAACTGCTTATCCTGATTGATTCCTTTCTGATTTTTTTTATTAGACTGACCATAAAAGCCTTTGCATGGAATATCGTTTTCATTTAACACATTAATAATTTCCTCTAAAGTATCTCTATATTGGGAAAATACCAAAATTTTTCTTTTGTTTAATCCGCCAATTCCCAAGTTAGATTTATTTTTGGTAACATTATCAGTATTGTTATTACCTTTAGTTTTTTCACCCACCATATTATTTTTGTCATTCGTTTCGCTAGCCTCCTCCTTGCCAGCAGGGGAAAAAAGAAAACCTTTAACAATGGACAATGTATCTTGGATTTTTGGGTGTGAGGACGCTTTACCATTTTTTAACATTTCCAGGACTTTTTGGATTCTAGGATCAGAAAGTAACTCCTGATAAGTTTTATTTAGAATTTCATTTTCAAATTTATTGAAAAATTTTTTTAAAGAGAAACCTCCCTGGGACTCTATTAAATCACGGCAATACAGCAGAATCATTGCCATAGATTGATATTTTAAGGCGGCATATAGAAAAAAGTTGTTGTTGTTGTTGTTGTTTGAGTCGGATATTTTAGACTTAAGGTAATCTGCCAGGTTTAACAGATCTTTCCTATAAACATTCTCAATTTTTTTTTTGTTTTTTATGAAACCATTATCAATTAGCCACCTGATCTTATCATCAATTAGAGACTGAAAGATACCAGAGATTTCTTTATGCTCTTTATCCAAGTCAATTAGGTTATGCTCTATATCTATGTTATAGACGTATGGTAAAACATCTTCATCATCCTCAGATTTCACAATAATTTGCTCAACAAAGAGGCTAGAGCATATTTTTTTTATTTTTTCCCGATTAGACCCGGGGCTAGCAGATAAAGCTAGTATTAGAGGAATTTTATCAGAGTCAAGGTTATCATAAAAATTTTTTGATATTGAGGTATAGCTATAGTCTTTAACCGCCCTATGGGCTTCATCAAAAACTACCAGGTA
>JBNJLU010000227.1:0-3996 GCA_050591185.1 Candidatus Nitrosocosmicus sp. | reverse complement strand
ATCCCATGTCAATCGGTCCGTCTGCCGCTGAATGGTTTGTACCTGTGCCTGTCAGGGAAACTGTGGTGTTGCCCTGTCCGCCTCTTGCCGCCGCCGCCGCCGCCGGTGCAGTTACTCCTTGCGAAACCGGGGCTCCAGCTGTTGATCCGAGCCCTGCTGCAACTTCTGGTCCGGCATTTGAGGACGATTGGGTTGACAGAACAGGGGTTGCAATTTTAGCCGATGCGAGTCTCTTTAATTTTTCCGCCTCAGCATTAGCCAGTATTTTTTGTCTTTTTACTGGACATAATTGTGAATGGATTTCCTTCATACTTTGAAGAGTAATGGGGTTTGAATGGGATAAGGTAGATCCACAATTTTCACAAATATATTCGGTAATTGCTGATGACAATATAACATCATTTGCAAGGTGGACATTTATAATTTTATTGAACCCGATTATCTTGAATCTTTATATTATGAGTTGATTTTTTAAAATTACTTATTTGAAACGTTATAGACAAGTAGCCTTGGGTGGGACTTTTGATATTCTTCACCGTGGACACTTAGAACTTTTGAGAAAATCCTTTGAAATTGGCTTGTTTGTGATTATTGGGGTAACTAGTGATGAGTTTGTCATAGCAAAACTAAACAAACGAATAATAAATCCCTATCTCGTTAGGGTCCAAAATTTAAGGGACGTTCTTCAAAAGGAGATAAAAGTTAGTAATTATGAAATCACCAAACTAAATGATAGTTTTGGGCCGTTGATGATTTCTGGCGATATTGACTGTTTGGTGGTAAGTAGTGAAACTGAGGAAAAAGGCAAAACAATCAATCGTCTTAGGGCAGAGTTGGGTTTACCTGCTATTGATGTAGTGTTAGTTAAATTGGTATTAGCTGAGGATGGTATTCCTATTTCTTCCAGTAGGATAAGATCCAACGTAATAGATGAAAACGGTTTTAAAACTAATAAATAATATATATATTATCAAACTTTTTTGATGTTGCCTGATAAATTTTTTCCTGTTGAAGAAAAAGGGTTAATGATTGAGAGTAACAAAATTGATGATTTGATAGCAACATATTGTGATAACCTCAGTGGTCTAAATGAGGGTTTGGATCCTGAAGTTTTAGGTTATTGGTATAAAAGAATCGAAGATAAGTCAAAGAACATGTGTGATAAAGAACTCGGAGGAAAAATCAAGTTTTCCCAAAATATGTTATTATGGATGAAATTTGATATCGGCATTTCAAAAAGAGCTGTGCCATTAATTTTGCAATCCATTAGAGATTTTATTCCCCTAATGCCTTTTTCCACCTCATTGTATTTTGAAAAAGTGTATCAAATAATAATGGATGAATACAATATGGAGTTAATTTAGAATGTGGGCCAATCCAAATTGAATGATGTCGCATTACCTGTATTATGTACCGAGATTATTTTACTTTTAGTTGATGATAATCCCATAAACATCTTTTCAAATTTTAGTGCATTGTCTGTGTCTTTAAACGAAATACTATGATGAGAGCCATCTTTTAAATTAACAATAACCTCATTTCCTATTGTTTTGACTATCCCGATCACAAACAATGAATTATCCTTTTGTAATGTAAACATGCTGGATAGTTTGTCAGCCTCATAGTCGTCTTCACAAATGAATCTTATCAACATTATGATATTCTCTTTTTGAACTTGTATTTTGGGCTATGTTTACCTAAATTATGGTGGTTTTAGTTATCTATGTCTTTTCCGTCAATCATGAATTCCGTTACCATGCTTTTTGCCTTTTCTCTTTTTGATTGAATATTGCTTATGAACGGTTTGACATCTTTGATCAAATCCCCTTTGCATTCGCCACACAACAGGTTTCCTCCAACACAATTGCTATATCTCTCACTAGATTTCTCTTCCGAATCAAAAAGGTATTTTAAATACCAATAAACAGGACACCTATCGGCGTTTCCTCCTAATTTTCTTTGTAGTGCAACTGTAGGTTGACCTCCGGTAAAGGTGTTTTTTACTTTATTTTCAATTTCTTCGGGCTCGTCTATAGTAAACAGGGCGGTATCTGGCTTTGATGATGACATTTTGCCCTTACTTGTCAAGCCTGGAATGAATTTACTGTGAATTTGAGCCGGTTTATAATAACCCATCTTTTCAGCAATATCCCTTGTTATTCTCCAATAAGGATCTTGATCAATTGCCGCTGGAATTAGCACCGGCGTTAATTTTTTTTCTATTAATGAGGGTAGGAAACATGGTGCACTTTGGAGAGGCGGGAATCCTATCATACCTATATTGGTGGAGTTAGAAAAACCAAACACTGCTTTTGCTGTTGAAAAGGTAATTTTTTTTGCAATCTCGATAGATAACGGGTATAGGTAATTGATATGTTTTGTGTTTATTATTATTTTTGTTCTATTGGGATCGAATCCTATTGCGATAATGTCCAAAATGTTTTCAAAAGTAAATTTATTTATTGTTTGCAAATCTCTGTTATCGTTAAAGAGAAATTTTTCATCATCAGTTATTTGAAATATTAGTTTGACATCAAATTTGTCTTGTAAATACTTTGTGAATAGCCATGGCATCAAATGCCCTAGATGTATATGACCTGATGGGCCCCTACCTGTATAAAGGTAAAACTTGTTTCCTTTTTGATACTCCTCTAGAATCCAATCTAAATCCCTGTGAGAGAAAAAATATCTGTTTTTTAAAAAGGGGTGGACTTCACCTGCGATGTTTTTAACTTTTTCGATTAATTCGTTTGTAATGGCAGATGTTCCAAATTTTTCAATTAATTTGTTATAATCGACGTTGCCATCTACTTCCCAGGGTGTTACAGTAAAATTATTATTGCTATTATCTGTATTATTTTGATCTATTAGATGTGTATTGTAGTTTTGATCGCCATTATCAAATGAAATGTTTTTTTCATTTTCATTTGACATCTGGTATGTATAGTATATCCAAAGTTTAAACGTTTAAAAATAATTGCATAATTTTTCTAATTGGATTGAGTATTAATGCTAATGATGAAGAAAGGGACAAGTTATCCACTACTACCGATGTGGTTAAAGAATCAATTGCTTCTATGCACCCTATTGAAAAAAAAATTCTTTCATTATTGTATCATGACAAAGAAAAGTGGATTACAGACAATGAGTTAATCAAAGAAAGCAAATTGTCTATTGACCAAATAAGAAGAGGAATAGAATGGTTGAGATATAAAAATTTTTTGGTGGTTGAGGACAGTACTGAATTCGAGATATCTCTAAAAGAGTCGCTAAAAAATAATGATAATTTTTATCTGCCAGAAAGAAAATTGGTAAACTGCGTAAGAGAAGGCAAAAGCGGTATAGTTGATATTATTAAAAGCGAAGCATTCAATAACAATAGTAAAGAAGTTTATTCAGCTGTAAAATATTGCAAAAACAACAAATGGATTGATTTAAAAAATAATTCTGTTTTCTTATTGCCAGGATCAGATTATCCCTCTAATGAGGAAAGACTTGTTAATAAATTAGTCAAATTAAATTCATTAACCATTTCACAATTAAACGAATCTGAGGTATCATCATTTGAAATCCTAAAAAAAAGACCAAATGTTTTGGACATCAAAAAGATAAGTAATAAAAAATACATCATTTCTAATTTGGGTATTGCGTTTTTTCAAGAATCAAGTTCTGAAATTGAATTGGAAAGAAAACTCAAAGCTGAACATTTGATTGATGGGGCGTGGAGAAATTTAAAATTTGATCAAATTGATGTTGAAGCGCCATTGACGTTATTAGGATATGGAAAAAAAAATCCATTAGTGGACTTTATTGATGAAGTAAAAGAGATATTGGTGGGAATGGGGTTCAGCGAAATTGATGGAAATTTTGCCCAATCTTCTTTTTGGAATTTTGATGCTTTGTTTATTCCGCAAGATCATTCTGCGAGGGATATGCAGGATACGTTTTATTTGAAATCAATGAAAAATATTGCTTCGCTATTGCCAGGAGATGATT
>JBNJLU010000226.1:0-4012 GCA_050591185.1 Candidatus Nitrosocosmicus sp. | reverse complement strand
TGATTAAGAATAGTTTATTTTAAATATTTTCTGTTTTTTTTTTTTTTGCAAAGTTTCTGCAACTCCAATATTTTGAAGGTTTAGGTCTATTTTTTTAAACAATGTCATTGTGTTAAATACACAAGCTATTTTTAAATCGCTACTGCTTTTATAATTGCAGGAATCTGATTTCCCTGTTAGGAAAAACCATGCCGACTTAATCATTCCAAATCAACAAACGCTCATTTTGCTTCACTTTCAAGTGCAAATAACAACTGGATCCTATCAAGCCAATGGAAGCATAAACAAATAAGAAGGCCCAAACGATGGACGATTCTTTAGCGTTTTTCCGCTTTAACTGAATTCTAAAGGTGTCTTGGCAAACGTGTCTCTACTCCATCCACTCATAAAATAAGCAACAATTCAAATGTAAATAAATAACATGCGTCAACAGGCAAGTAATAACATTCAATAGCGCTGTTTCAAAAACATGCGAGGCGTCCCAGTCAGCATCAATGTTACCACCGATCATATCATGCAAACAACAATACAACAGATATTTCCGTTTATCTATCGAAAACAGTTAACCATTTTGGCAACAATCAGTTTATGGTCCTTTCACAATTGCAAAAAGCGAATGAAAGTGATAAAACAATGATTAAGGATTCCCAAGCATTGAAAAATTTGGATTCACTTATGGCACAGAATGCATAATGCCAAAAATGGAAAACCCGAAAAAAGGATCATTTAATGATGAATGACATATCGATAGCAAAGGCAATACAACTAACAATACAAAATAACATCCATAGTTTGTTTGGATTCTCTAATTTTTTAGTTTTTTACCCAGCTAAAATGATAATTTTTCCATACGTCATTACCTACCAATGCATAAACCGGAAGGTAGACTACTAATGCAATTATTATTTGTGAAATAGTTTTTATTAATGTTAATTGGAAGGCTATTGGCATTATTAATATCCAACACATTATTGAAAACATTATTAAAATTAACCCTATTGAAAGAACTTTGAACATCCAAAAAAACACCGTTTGTGGTGTTAAATATATTGTTCCCATCTATTACAGAATCAACAGTATTTATGAAAGTTATTCCAGAAAGGTTATTTTCGCTAAATAGGTTGTATTTGATGTTTGTTTTATCGGAGGTATGAGACGCAATCCCAATGGTGTTGTTACTCACCATGTTATTGGTTATATCAAAGGATGTAGATCCCGTAACGTAAAGGGCAACCTTATTGTTATTTATATTTAGGTTTCTAGCAACAGTATCATTACTTCCGGAGATATAAATCCCGGATTGAAATCCAGAAATAATACCATTACCCGTTATTGTGGTATTTTCCTGACCACCTATCATTATTCCAACTTTATTGCTATTCATTCCCGGGCCCTTTATGGAAAATCCATTAAGATCTATCAGGGTATTTTTGTCGCCTACGATTAATCCATCACCAGTACATATCAAATTAGAAATTAGTTTCACTTCACCTTTTATTACCTGGCCACACGAGGGATTTTCGGTAATAGAATCCTGAACTTCACCAATCAAAGATAAAGAATTACCTGATGTTGCCAATGCGATTGTTTTGCTGATTGGGAATAATTGAGAAGCCAATAAAATGGAAAAAACTGCGACAAAGAAAAACGCAAAATGGAAAAAATTATTTTGGCAAATCATAGACATAACATTCACTTAATAAAGTCTAGATAACTTTATTATATCAATATTACCATTAGCAAAGTTATACCTACATCAATAAACTAACATTTTTAAACGCTTTATAGAAAATCGTCATAATATTGCGGAGACTGTATTTTACACCATATGGCGTGGGTTTAGGTCATGCAAGTCGCCTTTTAGTTTTGGCGGATTATTTTAGAGAGTACCAATTTGAATCAAAATTCTCATCATTTGGCGAGGCAAAAAGCTACCTGAACCTACATGGATATGAGTGTAATTTAGTGCCGCCAGTTGAGTTTTTGTGGGGAAGGGATGGTGAGTTCTCACTAAAGCACAACATACCAAAGATCCCAAAATGGGTGACTAACCTACCAATTCAAATAAATAGAGAAATAAGATACATTAAAAAATTTAATCCAGAAATCATAATTTCAGACACAAGGGTATCATCACTGGTTGCAGGGAAACTGCTAAACATCCCAACGATTTTGCTCATCAACCAAATAAAACTATTATTAACACCAAGGCTTAGAGAATTCCAAATCGCAAAATTTTTTGAGACATGCCTTGGGGAATCAATGGGAGGTTTATGGAATATATCAGACAACATCTTGATACCGGATTTACCACCACCATACACAATTTCAGAAGATACAATAAATTCGGTTAAATCTACAAAATCCAGAATAAAGCACATTGGATTCATATCACCTAAAAAGAATCTTTCAAATGAGAGAATAAGCAATATTATAAAATTGCTTCAGATAGACAAAACCAAATTATTGATCTTCGTTCATATTAGCGGCCCCAAAGAAACAAGAAAACCAATTATTGTGAAAATTATGGAGGCATGTCAAAATCTAACCAATATTCAGTTCATTTTTTCCGAAGGAAAAGCTAATGGAGATAACCGTCCAAAAAAAGTTTCAAGCAACATATGGTATTATGAATGGTGTCCCCATAGAGACGAGATATTCCAACTATCGGACATTTTGATAATTAGGGGAGGGCACACAGCAATATCACAAGCAATTCAATTTGGAAAGCCATGCATATCAATACCCATAGAAAATCACGGTGAGCAGATTTCTAATTCCATTAAAATACAAAAACTAGGCATTGGAATAACCCTTAATCCCAAAATAATAGAACCATCAATCATAAAAAAATCAATCGAAAAGATTAGCAACGACAACAAGTACAAAAAAAAGGCATCTCAATTAATGGAGATAAGCAACAGTCTAGACGGAATTGAGAATATCAAGAATATCGTCCTTTCTCACATCTAAGTCGAATTGTCTGGTTTCTTTCAAGGAAACTCCATTCAAGGGATTAGTTTTGATTTTTTGAAAGACAAGTTCAAAATCCTCCTGGGTAACGTCTAAATATAAAGGACAAAAGCCGGAAGACTTTTCATCAACTGTATTGCTATTGAAACTATAAAAGTATCTCAGATGATGTTTAAATTCATAATTAAAAAGAAATGGAGTCAATGGAATTTTTCTCGATTCAAAAGACAGTAGAATGTTTTTTTTAAAGAACCATAAAGGATGCAAAAAAGGTAAAAAAGGAAGGCAAATGAAATTTGTTTCGGCCTTCATCTGCAACAAAAATGTGACAATGGCTTCATCAATTATTAATTTCTTCATCATCACCCTTTTGCTTTGATTTGAGTTAAAACCAAAATCTAAAAACGACTTGTCGGTATTTGGATACAGGTGGGTGAGATCGGTTAAATTAATAACAATGTTATTGATTGGGTATTTTTTGATGACTTTATCAAATGTCTTCAAAGTTTGTCTCAGATTACTTTCACCATCATAAAAGACAAACGGGATTGGGAAAAACCCATTGTTTAAGATTGAGATAAGGGATAAAAAAGAGTAATCGTCATAAATTGGGCAAATGACTGCATCCCTAAAGAATTTAAAGGGAATGATTTCTTTATTTTTAGTTAGCAGTATACTGGCATATGCAAAATCACTCCCGATTAGCACAAATAAAGTTTTATCCGCTTCAGATTCATTAGTAACATACTTTATGTCAGGAGACAGGCTGGAGATCTCACTTATCACAAGAAATTCAAGATCCTTTTTGAAAAATAAAAAATCGTCATTATCTTTTGAATCATCCATTTTAGACGTTCTTATCGTAATAGAAAACTTCTCATTAGGCAATAAAATTTCTTTTCCAATCCGGGTAACTGTTTGTGATAAAACATCAAAGTCAATCATTAGGCATTTGGCTATAAAAATACATGATATTCCAGAAATCTTGCTTAAGAGATCCATTGCAAAAACCATTTCTTTAGTGTTTTTTAATTCCACA
>JBNJLU010000225.1:0-4023 GCA_050591185.1 Candidatus Nitrosocosmicus sp. | reverse complement strand
TCCACGTCTAACTAATGAGCGGTTGTAAGAAGGCCAATCCATCAAGAACGATAAATTGGTTAAATCCCAGCTAAATAGTTTGAGTTAGGCGACAAAGCATCACATTCAACAACTTATGCACAATATCATGTACTTTATGAATGGCATTGCATGATGCGTATAGCAACATTTGGGATTTGGGATACTTTGCCATGGGATTTCATAGTGTTTTGACATAATAGTTTGTTTTGAGCAAACTATAATCAACAAATAATCACATTTCTTTTTGGGTGACAAGGAAAGCAGGTAAGTTTGAAAATCCAAATGCATTGTCACTATGTTGATTCCCAATTGTCAGAGTATCATGACAATTGTCATAGTATTGTCATTCAGGCATTGTTAATGTGTTACCTTAGTCAATCCATGCAATATGCAGTCCAATAGGCCAGGTTTAAAAGGACACGTAAATGCCCAAGTTCCTAATCCCTTCTTTTGTATATAAAACTAACCTCCCCATTTACCTCAAGATATGACAGTTTTATTTCCGAGAGATCTTCAATCCCGTGAAGTCTCATATAGGAATGGTATTCCCTATCGTCTATTCGGGCCCTGTCCAAGCCCTCTTTTATTGCATGACCATCCTTTGCCAAAAGAATGGGTTCGGCTATGGTAAGTCTACTGAATCGATGGCTCTTTATAGTCAGTAGTCAAACAACTTTAAGAGAACAACCACAATCATTACCGAAGTAATTGCCTGTGGTATGGACATTTCATTTAGATAGATCATTGGGTCGCCTATTGCAGAACCCAGGCCTATCAGGATTATCAATTCAATGTGGACAGCTGTCCTAACCCCTTATTGCCCAACCACCTAAAGATAAACAAAACTATCAATGTTACGATTATTGTTCTAAGAATAACGGACACTATGAGATCAAAATCGGCATTTAGAGCATCCTGAGCAAATTGCTCAAACCAGGAATACATGCTAGCAGTTGTTGACATTGCTGAATTCACCGTTTCCAAAGTCATAGAAGCAAAACTTTTGATTTACCACAATGTGAAAATCCATTTTTACTTTTCAATGATAAATAAGGATATTAATAATTTCTTTTCAATTAAAGCGCAAAAAAACATGTCAATCCCAATGTCTTTTGCCACCAAGTGAAAATATCAGACATTGTTTCTTTTCGCAGGTGTTTAAGTACTCAAAAGTGGGCAACGTTTTCAAATATTTCTACTTTTAAATAGTATGTTACTTAGGGGTCATTAACTTATGGCCAATAATGTCAAAGAGAATGATTACAGATATGGAGAAAATGTAAACAAGAGAAAGGCCACTGCCTCTGCAATTCTGATTGGAATCGGCCTCGCGGGATTGATAGACATCATCATATTTCACGCGATATTGCAATGGCATCACACATCCTCCCACATAATCATTCCCAATACAATCGAATCACTGCAAACGAACCTTTTGCATGACGGATTGTTTCTTTCATCCTCTTTAATAATAACAATAGCTGGAGTTATCCTTCTTTGGCATGCCTCCAGCACCAACAATAAA
Source organism: Candidatus Nitrosocosmicus sp. (assembly GCA_050591185.1). Lineage (GTDB taxonomy): Archaea > Thermoproteota > Nitrososphaeria > Nitrososphaerales > Nitrososphaeraceae > Nitrosocosmicus. The sequence continues at coordinate 2,477 of JBNJLU010000225.1, read as the reverse complement.
AATTCACTACTTTCCAATAAAAGGTCATTTATAGGATTGGCACTTATTGGTTTTGGGGGTTTTAACACTATTGAAGGAATAATCAATCATCACATATTGGAAATGCATCATGTTATAGATGTTGCAAATCCACTTGCGTTTGATCTAACATTTTTAGTTGTGGGTGGTTTAGCTTTCCTAGCAGCAGGAGGACTACTTTTAAGATCACGCAAGTCCGTCTAAAACCCTAGCCATACAACATCAAATCAATACCAATGTTACCTGTAACCATGGTTTTAGGGCAGCACTAAATTAAAAGCATCATGTAGAAATCATTCAAAACAAGAGAATGTCTGAAGGTCCCGAAGTTAAAATAACAGATGACAAAATATACAAAGCGTTATCCGATAAAAAAACAATTCAGGGCATCTTGCACAATAAGATTGACAGAGAAACAAAGAGCAAAATAATCGGATCCTCAATGGAGTATGTTAAAACCTTTGGAAAGAACACTGTTGTGAAATTTTCATCAGGCGTTTATTTAAGAAACCACATGATGATGTGGGGCAAGTGGAGAATATATGATAGAGAGGAGTATGACAGGGGATCAGCCAAACCACCGCCACGTTATGCGTTTAGGAAAAATAAGGACAAAAATGCAGACGAAGTACAAATCAAGAAAAATTACGTAATGGATGTTAGACATGACACAAGAGTCAGATTGACCCTTGTTACTGCGGATAGAGTCTTAATCCAATTTAATGGACCCATAGTACAATTTTCTTTTGACGATCCAGCATATAGAGAGCCCATCAAATCACTGGGTCCGGATGGACTGAGCAGTACCTATGATAAGGATAAAGTTTTATCCAAACTGAAATCCAAATCTAAAAACACAAACATGCTGATTGCAAATGCGTTATTGGATCAGCTGATAATAAGCGGAATTGGGAATAAATACAAATCCGAAATATTGTTTCTAAACAAAATTTATCCCTTTAAAAAAGTCGTTACATTGTCGGAATGTGAACTGAATGAGATTCTTCTTAGCATTCCCAAAATCCTGAGCCATGGTTACAAGAATAAATGAAGAACTCGACCAATACCAGATAAAGAAAAAACCCTGATGGATGCCACTCATTGGGTTTTTAGGAGATCAGGAAAACAATGTTTGGCATGTGGAGCAAAAATTGTATCTGAAAAAAAGCTAACCTCCAGAACCACTTTTTGGTGTCCTAATTGTCAGCCAATCGAAATCCAAGGCTGTTAGTGGCGGTCCTTCAGTATTGGTTCTGTTTATTGGTTTCACCAAATGAGATTATTCGCTTCAATTGCCTTAGGTTCGTAAAACTCGATTTCTTTATTCCAATTTACTTTTTGTATGGAATTGATTCTCATAGATAGACTTTATTTTTTCTAGAGCATCAATGTCTTTGAGTTCTTTGTCATATCGAATATTTTTTATTCTTGGGAAACGCAGCGCATATCCACCATCATGCCGGTTGCTTTTTTGAATCGTATCAAAAGACACCTCTAAAACTATTTCAGGCTTTACGATAATTCTGTTGCCTTCATCCTGTACAATCAGGGATCTTAACTTATTTGTCATATAATCAATTTCTTTGTTTGAAAGACCAGAATAAGCCTTGCCGATAATTTTTAAATCATCGTAAAGAGGGTCGCCATTTTCGGACCCAATCATACCAATACCGGGTTTAGGCCCAAAATCCCTAACAGCAAGAGTATAGTCCGAGAGCGTGCCTGCTCGCTTTCCGTGTCCATATTCCGCCATCACTATTACAGCGTCAATCGTGTCTAACTCTTCCTTTAGTTTTATCCAATATCTTCCTCTTTTTCCAGGATGATACTGCGATGAAGGATCCTTTATCACCAGGCCCTCATGGCCATTCTCCTTGCTCTTTTTAAAGATTGAGATCATTTCGCCTGCAGACGCTATGAGGTCGCTTTGTGCATCAATTATAATGGAGTTTTTGAACAAAAACCTTGATAACAGTTTTTTCCTGTTTTCAAGTGTTTCCTTGATTACCTGTTCTTTCCCATAAAACATTATGTCATACACAACGTAACAAACAGGTATTTTGGCCAAAATGTCTTTTGTCATGTTTTTTCTTCTAAGCCGTTTCTGCAGTTCTTGAAAGTGCAGGGGCTTGTTGTTTTTAAATGCTATTAGTTCACCGTCTAAAATGAAATCAACATCATCATCAACTCCATCGTTTTCACCAATATCCCGAGTTTCTTTTTTCATTCTGGTCCGCAGGGCACTTTCAACCAGTTCGGGAAATGCGTACGATATGTCCGCAAGATTCCGGGAGTAAATTCTGCACTGGTTTTTGAATCTGTGCATCTGAACTCTAATGCCATCGTATTTGTATTCACAGTAGAGGGGTTTTTCAAAATATTTTACTATCTCTATTGCAGTAAACATGACATCTGCCAACATAAAGCTCATCGGTACAAAGGGTTCAACTGTTCGCAAC
>JBNJLU010000224.1:0-4026 GCA_050591185.1 Candidatus Nitrosocosmicus sp. | reverse complement strand
TTCTAAATCTCATCCAATGTCATATCAAAATAAAGTTTGCAAAAATCTTTGTAAAAATCAAAATAGGTACGAAACACTCAAAATACGTAAATGGAGAGATGAGTTTCACCGATGGTGTCAAGAATGCGAGATACTGTTCATTAATTGCGATAATTCACTTTGTATTTGCTGTGGTAAAAGGTTAAAATACAAGATAGGCACGGCTTTGGAAATTCAAAAAGAAAAAACAAAAAGAAACTATACAAAACAAAAAGAATGGAGAAACAAAAACAACAACGGTCAAACAGATTCCTCATAGCACACAGCAAGAATAGTACAAAGAAATAGAAAACAAACAGAAAAATTAAATTACCAAGGTAATTTGAATCTCTAAAATGTATTTGTCCATTTAATATAATTTTAACAGTAACATAAGATCAAAGACAAAATAGTTAACCCATACAAAATCAAAAATTAATCCTACCAACCTAATCTGTTCATTTTCAATTTAGTGCAACTGAAACTACTTTTTGCCACGGGCTATGAAAATAACTTTGCATAACAACTAAAAAAAGATAAAAAAAACCAAACTACAAAACATGAAACTGATTGCATTAAAGAATATCAAACAATTTTCTAAAAAATAATGGTAATAGGACAATATACAAAACTAAAAAATATGGATAAAAAATGCGATATTAATATATAATTTATAGAAGTTTTAAATTTTAACTATCTATTTCTTTTTATTATAACAAATTATTGTTATTCTTAAATAGTTCGCTTATTATAACATGGTAATATGGCTCAAACTAAGAAAAATGACAAGAATGACAAAAGGGGATTAGCTTCTGCAGATAAAGAAACAAAACAACGTGTCGCTAGTGAGGGTGGAAAGGCGTCTCACAAAAACGATAGCAAAAGTAAGAAAAGTAAATAGCATCCCATTTTCTTATTCCATATTTTTTTATCGGTAATTATCAGGATATAAATTATCAAATGAGCGGTTAAATTAAAAATAATCACCTAAAAATTATCTTCACCATATAAAAGATTAACAATACGTACAAATACAAAATACAAAATACAAAAATTTTATTACCAATACAGACTGTTTTAGGAAAAATATATTAAACAATAAAGTACACCTCAATAACCTTTGTTTATCACTAATTTTAATGAGCAGCTCGTCAGAAGGCAATAACAAGAAAAAAGCCTAGATCAATCTCAAAACAACCAATCTGATGTAGGTGATGCAGCAACCAATCCCGAAACTAGTGGCCCTGCTGATAATGTTAGGGATCAAGCATTAAAGGTAACTGACAACAAAAGCGATCAAGAATAACCAGCCTAACAATTTTATTTTTGTTTTATATATCCAGGGTAAATTCTCGTCTGTTGTATTTTACAAACAAAATATATTCCATCCAGTTAACATTGTTTATTCTAAAGACCACAGATGATCTCCATTATTTAAGTTAAAATTTTAAGTATTGTTTAGCAAGTATATTTTATTTAACTTTTGTTGATAAAATCAATTGATGTCAAAATCATCGTCAAAATCATCTAAAGAGAACCAAAAAAATTTGGAAAAAAAACTGGGTGAGGTTTTAGGGCTCGAAAGGGCAAATCAAAAAGCAGTAGAAGAAATGATATCAATGAAATTGTTAAAATCCGATACAAAAGACAAAGCAAAAGAGATTCAAGATGAAGCCAATTCCCATGAGGAAAAATTACAAAAAGTCATCTCCCAACTATCTGAGGATAGCGACATAAAATTAAACCAAGACACCATCAAAGATATTGCGAAAGAAACAGAAAAGAAAGCAATTAAAATGATGAAAACATACTTAGGAGATGAGCCAGACACTTCAGAAGCCTTGGAATTCCTATGTTTAGCAGAAGGTGGTGAAGTTACTCACTATGAGGTATTGAGCTCAATTTCTAAAAACTTTGAAATCAAAGAATTATCATCAACAGTTAATTCCATACTAAAAGAAGAACAGAATCATTTGCAAAGTTGTCTAAACCTGGCAAAAGAAAACGTCTCTTGATTTAATAATTAATCACACAGGGAGCAAAAAAACTTTTTTTTTCGACGCATCTTATCAATACACGCAAGAAGCAGACTTTAGAACAAATCAAAAAACAACTAAAAAAAAGTTTCAAATGGATCCAATTCTGTTTATGCGGAAAAAGACTATAGTACACAGATATAGCCAAAATCACGCAATAAAGAAATAAAACCCAAAATCACCAATATCAGGTAGGCAACTAGTAATGTAAAGATATCAAATTTTATGTGAAAATATCAGATATGTTGAAGCCACATAATTTATAAATACAACACATCGTCATCTAAATTACAAAACATTTCAAAACCATATTGGGCAGTATAACAGAGCAAATAACCAAGAAGCTTAAAATGCTTTAATTATTCAGTCCGCATGTATATAACAGTTAAAGATAATATTAATTGGTTAACTTAAAGAAAATAGTCATCCCCGGCATTGTAATAGGGCTTGTGGGTGGAACAATTATGTTTATTCTCGCATTTAGTTATTACCCAGAAAAACATGTTAACATTAATCTTAGTGGCAACTGCTATGAATTCTTAGGCAATGCTTATGCAGACTACAAAATTTTAGAACTAGAGAAAGAAAAAGAAATAAAAAAACTACAAATTCAAGCAATAGGCGATCCAAAAAATATTGTTCCCATAACTTTCAGTGGTTCAGACAATGACACTAACGAGTTCATCAATACAAACAACATAAACATCACCTATAAAAAATCATTAGACAACTCATCGACAATAATAGACAAGACAATATTTAAAGGGACCATTATAAACGAAGATCTACAAAAACTAGTTAACGGATCCTTCTCAAATAATACAGAATCTTTTAGTAAAACAGTACTGTCCAGTTTGGGCATTCAATCCAATCCCCACATAACAAGCGAGGAAAGCCTGCAAATTATTAAAAATATCAACCAGTTTATCCAAAACGGAATCAAGAAAATCATTGATAATAACGACGGAGTCAAAAAAGCAGAATGTAGAAGCAAAATAGTCTACGAAGACTTATGACATCAGACAATATGCATATTCAGAATAAATAAACTAAATCAATAAAACAACCTGGATTTATGTAACTAGGTTCATTTTATAATGCATAACACAGTCATTGATTGATTTTGCGGCCATGATGCCACGCAAATAAACCAGGCATTTTTTTATTGTTACTGAGTAATTGAAACAGACAAATATTGCACAGATAACAAACAGCATTCAAAATCCATTTGAAGCAAATTGTAAATAAAACACAGAATGGATATCAAACACAAAATACACCTATACAATATCATTTTTTGTGTAACAGATTTTTTTGTGATGGATATAATCCATGGATTCTTCTTTATCCATAGCAATAAATTGTAATGTAGCTACAGAATTTGATGTAGAAAAAATATTAAAAAAAGGCCAAAAGTGAAGGTAATAATAATTATAGTGTATCAATATTTCATATAGCATATGGAGCGGCTGGAAAAAAATTCTCCTTTTTAACGCTTAAATAATAAAATAAATTATTTATTTCATGAATATTTTAAAAATATTTAAGATTAACGATTCACCTATTGACCTAAAAAGGCCTCAGTATATAGAAATGCCCAAGGATACACAAGTTATAGGATACCGGGACCATACAGGTGAATCCCTAATATTTTGTTTAGTAGAAGATTCAGAAAAAACAAATGAAATCAGAATTTTTAAATGGATATCCACTGACGAATTAGTGGACCCTAAGTATACCTGCATCGGGATAAAATCCCGACGGGATGTTTGCCTATTTGATACAAATGAAATCCAACCACAAATCTAACTGTAAAAAAGCAACATCACAAATTGGATAATAAGGAAAAATATTAAAAATTAAAAATCTTCACACTCGCCATCCTAAATCCATATATTTCAAGGGAGATGCTATACGGGGGTTACCGCACTGTTTAATTGACCCAAATTTCACAGAAAAAGAAAATATTCAC
>JBNJLU010000223.1:0-4028 GCA_050591185.1 Candidatus Nitrosocosmicus sp. | reverse complement strand
ATTTTATTAAAAATCTTTAAAGAAGTGTTTAAAATTGATGTCTATGCGGAAACAAAAACCATTGAGGTATATAAAATTAGAGTTCTTGATTATATACAACGCTCTATAATTTTCCATGAGCAAGAATGGAACCTTATAAACAGAACGGTCAAGGCCGGATATGTTTATCTTACTGTTACTGAAATTGTTAGGCTGTTTCGGAATGAGTTGAGTCTATTGATCATTGATAAGATAAAGAATATGAAATCAATTGCATTTCCAAACCAAGTTTTAATAAAATCTCAAAAGTTAAAGAGTTATTGGGATTCTATAAACAAAAAGACTGATGCTGATTTTGTAAGTAAAAAAAGCATAACCCCACCTTGTATTGAGCATCTCTACAGGGTTTTGGATGCGGGTGAAAATTTGCCGCATTCCGCAAGATTATTACTAGCAACATTTTTGCTGTTTTCAGGTAAAAGTATTGAGGAGATAGTGGGAATATTTAGGAAATTGCCTGATTTTAATGAACGGATAACAAGATACCAGCTAGAGCATTTATCGGGAAAGGCTGGCAGCTCAAAAAAGTATTTTGTGCCTTCATGCGAAAAAATAAAAATGGAAAATTTGTGCCATGAAACAAACGTGTGCAAAGGCATTATTAACCCTGTTCAGTTGTTGAGCGGAAGAAGAAGAATGATGGGTAGCTAACATGTTTTCCTCCTCAAACAATGCCAAAAGTGATTTAGAAGGGATTGGGAATATATCAAAAGAAAAAGAGGGCATTCTGAAAGCCGATACTGAAGATTCCCAATCCTTTCGCAATAACCAAACCTGGTTGAAAAAAACATATAAAAAATATTATTTTAACTTTTTTGCAAACATAACTTTGCCTAAAAAAATCCATTTGCATGAGTTTGGATTCCGTCACTTTGACGATGATAAAATGCACCGCCATCTATCATTTAAAAACTCCGGCGAACTGTATGCATTTGTTCTAAAGTTTGCCCCCTCTGACATTTATTGTTCCTCCTCTTTTTATAACCGACCCACTGAGCCTATGGATAAAAAAGAATGGAGCGGTTCGGAACTGATTTTCGATATTGACGGAAAAGACCTGCATCTTGAATGCGCCATTGCCCATAACTTTACAAAATGCTATGTTTGTAAATTTATAAACAAAGGCGTTTTAGAAAAGTGCACCAATTGCAACAGTTCCAAATTACATACAATAGACATCCCCTGCAAAAACTGTGTGATTTCTTTGAAAAAAGAGGTTACAAAGTTGTTGAGTTTTTTAATGGAGGATTTTGGAATTGAAAGGAGCGGGATTTTTATTTATTTTTCGGGCAACAATGGATTCCACTTGCATATTGTTGATGGCGATTATTATCCTTTGCTTTCAAACGAGAGATCCGAGATAGCAAGTTATCTTTTGGGCAAGGGGTTTAAAATGGAGACCTTGGGCGTAAAAAAAACCCCTGATAATAAAATTGTTCCACTATTGAAAAACAGACAACTTTTGGAAGCTGGGTGGAGAGATAGAATCCTGAAAAAACTTAAAATTAGTTTTTACTCTGGCAAAAACTCTGATAGCGCTTTTATCAGTCAGATAGAAAAATTAGAAAATGCCATGAAATGTGATTTTCAACAAATGGTTTCAAAGACTGTTGATGAGCTTTCCGTAAAAATCGACCCCATGGTAACAATGGATATTCACAGAATTTTCAGACTAGCTGGGTCTTTGAATAGCAAAAGCGGTCTCGCCAAAATCCTTTGTAATGACCTTGACTCTTTTGATCCGTTTAGCGAGGCCTGCTTTTTTGATAAATCAAAAGTAGAGATTACTTGTTTTGCTCCTGTTTCTCTTGTTCTTAAGGGGAAAAGGTGTGCCGTAAATGAGGGCAAAAATCATGTTCCGGAGTATGTTGCTGTTTACTTGATAAGCAAAGGCCTTGCAAACATCAATTCAAAGGACATCCAGGATGAACGAAGATAATTATCGCAATTTTGATAATGTTCCGAAAGAATGCGGTCTTGAGAATCCATTTGGGGAGAAATGGATTGTATCCTTCATCAAATTGGGTAATTTAAAAAAGATCTACTATAGGCAATTTTTTGCTGCCGGTTTTTACGAGGCATACGATAGAGTCATGACGTTTGTGGAAAAAACTAACTATAAAATACTTTGGTATAAAGAGAAAAGAAAATGCGGGGCGCATTTCACAAACAAAGAAATTCCATACCTTGAATTTGTTTGTACATTTTGCAACAATGAATTTAACAATGTTGAGCCAATAAGATGCAATTTTGAAAATGACAATCAATGCAAATCGGAATTCTGTTCTTTGCATTGCAGGCAAGAACATTTTTACCTTATACACATTAAAAGAAGGAACTGTTGAGTATTTCGCAAGTCATTCTATTAATCTTAAATATGATTGTACCAAATCGTCATCTACTACACCCTGAACAACAAAGGGATCGCCTGACTCCAAAACAATATCCATAGCTACCGCGTTATATGGTATATCAAATTTTTCAATAACATCTGGATTTTCTGTTTCAAATATTTTTACATCCTTACTGTCTTTTACTCTAAAGCCCATTATTTTGTCTATTTTCCTATTTCCTGACCCTCCACCTCGTCCACCTGCCGATCCTAGTGACTCTTCCACCATTAAAACAAACACTACGTTTTCTGACTGTCTGCTATCTCTGTTTAGTGTTAGGTCATCTAAAGAAACTATGAGTTTTCTTTTTGGTATCTGTAAAACCTGGTTCAATCGTGATTCCATGTGCATAGGAAATAAGATATATTCGAGTAAAAAAATCTGCTGAATATTGGATCGTATTTTTTAACCCATGTAGTAGAAATAAATAATCTTTGCTAAGTGAGTTACCTTATGTCGGTAGGTGTCAATAACAATACCCTGATGACCGTAACCTGGAATGATGAGCCTGTTTACGTCAAAATGATAGATCAGACAAAACTCCCTGAAACTTTGGAATATATTATTTGCAAAAATCATCATGAAATATGCGATGCCATAAGAAATCTGTCCATTCGGGGTGCTCCAGCAATCGGTGTCGCAGGTGCAATGGGTCTTGCTCTTTGTGTGCATAACCATGTCTCTGATAACAAAAATGATTTATTGTCCGACCTCGGTTCTGCCTATAAATACCTTGTTGAGACTAGGCCCACTGCAGTCAATTTGAAATGGGGGCTAGATAAAATAATGGAAGTGTCCAATAGGTATGAAACTGTTTCCGAAATAAAGGAAAATGTAGTTAAAATGGCGAAAAAAATGTCTCATGACGATATTGAGACAAATAAAAATATGGGCAAATTTGGATCAGATCTGATTAAGACTGGAGATGTGATAATGACACATTGCAATGCTGGTGCGTTAGCTACTGTATCATACGGAACCGCCCTTGGAGTTGTAAGGTCTGCCAAGGAATCCGGAAAAAAAATAAGCGTATTTGCAACAGAAACAAGACCTGTTATGCAGGGTTCGCGCCTAACTGCCTTTGAACTAGTTCATGATGAGATTGATGTAAGTCTGATTCCAGACACTGCTGTTGGATACCTGATGAGTAACAAAATGGTTGATAAGGTAATAGTGGGTGCCGATAGGATATTAAAAACGGGCCATGTATTCAATAAGATTGGAACATATCAAATCGCCCTATTGGCCAATTCTCATAATATTCCATTTTATGTGGCTGCACCCCTTTCCACTTTTGATTTAAAAAATAGCATAGATACCGTTGTTATAGAGGAAAGGCCTATAGATGAGGTGGTCCAAATTGCGGGAAAAAGGATCGCACCAAAAGGGGTTAGAATCATTAACCCCGCGTTTGATTTGACTCCGCCAAACCTAATTACCGGCATAATAACTGAAAAAGGGGTTTTAAATCCTCCTTTTGAAAAAAGCATTTCTTGGGTGTTTGGGATTGGGTGATATTTCTTCTAATTATGGCAATCAGCGAAAAAAATTTAAAAAGCAGTTAGATACAATTTGAATGGTGGCTACGCAGCAAGT
>JBNJLU010000222.1:0-4030 GCA_050591185.1 Candidatus Nitrosocosmicus sp. | reverse complement strand
GCCGCTATGTCTATGAACTCGTTTTTGACACTGTCCTCCTGCTTTAGCTGCTCAAACAGGATGCTCTGGTTGTAGAGGACCTCAAATATTGAGGCGTATGAAAGGACCGTTGACTCGCTGTTTGAGTAAAAGGAAAAGCCAATCAGGGCAGTCGCCTTTTCCTGCTTTAGGTGCCTTAGCTCCATTATCAGCGACTCCTTTCTGTCCACCACAAGGGACTTTATTTTGATGCTGATGCTGGGTGCGATGTCCTGGATGCGGATGTTGTGGCTATAGTGGTTCAAAAACCGCAAATACGATGAATCCCTAACTGATGTGTCAATTGGCGAAAGGATGCTTATCCTTAGGCTTTTGTTCTGCTCAGCCATCTCCTTCAAAAGTTGCAGGATGCCGTCTTTTTCCTGTATGTGAAACGCGTTCACCGTGGAGTACATTATCTGTATCTCCTTTTTGGCGTTTTTTATCATCTCCAACTCCTTTTTGACCGCATCATGGTAGTCTGAATACACTATTGTCTCTGCCGGAATAACTCCATGCTCTATCTCCCTTATCTTTTGTTTTGCCGGTATCGCCATTTTCCAGAAGGAGTCAAACACAAACTGCTGCTGCTCCACAATCTCTGGGATGTTGCTAAATATCAGCTGGGGTATTGACTGTGCCTTCTGCAGTGTGGCAACGGCAACATACTCCCTTTGGTCCGCAACCTCAAAGTTTCCCTTCATGCCGTCAAGGTGCCTGATTTCGGAGAAGGATAGCATTTGCCTCACATTGTCAACGTTGTCCTTGGTTATCTCGGTTACATACCTGAGCTTTAAACCCCTTTGCCTGACTGCCTTCTTTCTCTTTTCCCTAATGGCGTCAATCTCGATGATGACGGAGGGTGCGGTATAGCTGATGCAAGAGTCTATCTTTGTCTTTGCCCTTTCTATGAACCCCAAAAGCACGTTGTTTGCGTTGCCTGAGCCATGGTATACCTTGGTAAACGCATCCTTGGAGTTGCCTGTTGGTGATGGGGGTGATGGTGATGGATCTGAATTTTCCTCAAGGGATTCACTGGGACTGTTTTCATTGTTATCTATATTATCAGAAACCAGAACAGGACCTTCCAACCGTTATCACGCAATACATATACTACATGTTTGGATTTAAAACTATTTGTGCAAGTTAGATCTACAATGTAATATTTTTTACTTGCACATTTCAAAAATTATTGCTCGTTTTTACAATCTCTTTAAAAATGACCGATGTAGGTGTAAGCCTGTCTTATCCCTTAACTTATACTTTCTTTGTAATGGGGATTTGCGCCATGTTTTATCTTATTTTATCATCTATATGTACAGTACAAAGATCGATAATGACTTTTTTGTTTGATTAAAAATCAATAATGGCTGTTATTAGTCATTATGCCCTATTTTTATAGCCATGCCGTGATGTTCAATCAATTTTTGTTTTTGCTCTTCTGCAAACCTTTCAAAATCCCTTTCGTTATATAAACAAAATCCCTTCAGATCGATATTAAATTTTGTTGGCAAGGATAGTTCATAATCGACAAGCTCCTTAATTTTGCCCTTATATTGAAATGCACCCAAGTCGCCCAAAATGGAAAATCCGTTCTTACCTTGTTTTTTGGCATGTTTAACCATTCTTTTTTTAAAAGACCAATCAGTTTCTTCCCCTTCTGTCTCTTGAAAATATTTCTTTAAAGCATCCGTGATAAAGAGTGTTTCTTCATCCTCGAATTTGGATACATCTATTGCAGCATTACCCTCTGAGAGAGTTTGTCTTACGCGATCTGCGGTTTCATAGAAAGTGGTAAAGAGAACCGTCCCATGGTTATCTTCCATCTGATTCTTTATGTAATGGGCGTAAAATTCTCTTAAAGTCGGTAAATCGGGATAGATTATCAAACAGTGTATACCGAATTTTTCTGCTGATAATTTGATTGCGGCATCTTCGACATGAATATTTTTGATTAATCGATCTGAGTTAATACCAAACACCTCTTACAAAGATTATTCATCAACAAAATTTAATACTAACTGTCTGTGAAAAGGTTTTATCATTGAATTAACGTTCAATCACTCCTTTGATTTTCTCGTTCTTCCTTTTCAATATCCGTTTTTTTAATATGCCCATTGACACACAATCGAAGGTTTTTTAAAAGTATTGGTTTTTGGAATATTTCTGCTATTTCAATGTTGCATCTCTTTATTTCGTTCTCAATTGTATCTTTTTCAAATGCGGAGATAAGGATTGCTATGATGTCTTGCTCTATTTCTTTGATTTTTGATACAAGCTCAATCCCACTCATGCCTGGCATCCTAACATCTGTTATCACAAGTGCAAAATTTTTGAAATTTTCTTTAAAATATTCTAGTGCCATGAAAGGGTCATAGAACTCATGCACATCATATCCATCTTTTTGCAGCAGTATCTTCACCAAATCCGCAATATCTCTTTGGTCATCTACAATTAAGATGCCGTTGTTTTTTGGTGAGGCCATCCCTTTGTTATATTTTTTTATATATTTTTCCTATTATTTATCAATATCTAAAATTAGTATAACTGTACCCTGTTTCTTTATGTGCTAAAATGGCTTGCCGTAATTATGTTTATTTTTATCTATTCAATTGTAAACGGTATAGTAGTTTCAGATAATGATTGTTAATAGTGAATTTATGACATTCAGTAAAGGTACACCTAAATGCATGGATTTGACCTATGCAATAATTCCTTTAATGGTCTAATCTGTCTTTTATTATGGATATTATGAATGGATGGCTATCATTTGTTGGTGTGTTTTATTTACCAAGTTGATGACTAATATTCAAACATGTGTATCTTGGTTACTATTGGGAATGTACCTTAAAGAAACCATGATGATGCCTGCAGTAATTGGAGTTACCTTGTATTGATATTAGGCATACATGTGGTAACAAAAAACCGTTCTGCCATTTAGCCCTAATGATGCCCAAAACCCTTGGAAAAGATAAAGAAAAAGATATAGACTATTGCGCATATCTATAATGATATAAGTTGAAGACTTTCCCCAATGTTTTTGCTTATTCCTATATGACTTTCATATTGTCAGTCTTTATAACATGTCCAAATGCATTTGCCGATCCTGGAGCGAACAGGCAACAGGTCACAATTACTGCTGTTCTTAATCTCTCTTAAGGGCATGAAAGTTTGTGGTAATGGTCCTAAAATCAAAGGACATTTGATGAATCCCAATCATCTAAGAACAAAAGAATCATTGTTTCAGTGGTGAGCTAATTGGTGCATGTTGTCTTCAAACTTTGATGTATGACAATCAGCCTGCATCAACAGATGAATAAAAAAAGATTGTTCAAACACAGGAATATTTGATTAAAGCGCAAATAATGGATATATATTATGTCTTGTTTTGGTGATAATTATTTTGTAGTCCCAAAGATAAAATACGTTGTTTTTGTTTTTGCTTTCACTGTTTATTGAGGTAATTGAGTTTATGAAATAATGGATTGTAACGTCTAGGATTGGTGTTTATCCAATACTCTAAATTTAAGTGTGCTAAAAGTCTTAGGTGGCACTATTTTGAATGCAACACAAAATCTAAAAAATGACCATGTAATCATAAAAAGAATCAGAAACATGTCCCAAACATGCTCTGACAAACTATACGCAAATCAGTTCATACCGATAACAGACATAGAGATTTTATCTGTAATAATGGAAGAGTTCGTAGACAATTTCCATCATGGCAAAGAGGAGAAAGCATATTTTCCAGAGACAAAAGATAAAGACGGATTTGCAGAAGATATAAGAAAATTCCTAATTGAACATGATTTAGGAAGGCGAATCGCGATGATGCTAAGAAGAGAGATAGAAAAATGGAAAAAGAGCATGGAAAAAGAAGATAACCGTGAGCTAAATGAGGCATATGGCTCAGTAAACGAACCTGTTGCCAGATTTTTAAAGGCATATGCTGTTTTTCTTGATGATCATATAGGAAAAGAAGATAAATTTTTTGACATGGTGGAAGAAAAGG
>JBNJLU010000221.1:0-4039 GCA_050591185.1 Candidatus Nitrosocosmicus sp. | reverse complement strand
CTAAATTTTAACCAAATAAAGCATTTAACATTAAAATATTGTTAAAGTAATTGATTTTTTATGGCTAAAGATAATGAAGAAAATAAAGACATAGACTTTAGGAAATCAATTGAAAAAGCTACAGAATTTCAACAAGATCTGTTGAAACAGTATTCTACAATTCAGTACAACGCCTTTCAAAACATGTTTTCATCGTTACAAGGATTTACAAATTACAATGCTATGTTCAAAACCACGGTTCAGACAGGGGGCAGGATATCAATACCTGAAGCAGAAAGAAATGCTCTTGGAATTGAGGATGGAGACCTGGTGCAGGTAATCATCATACCGCTATCAAGAAAAAAGAAAAACACCACCTAGCAGAACAACAAAATAACTAATGGCTTAAAATCCATTTTCCCACTCTTGGCACAACATTCTTTCGGGAATAACCACTAGCAATTAGTCCCACATGACCAGTAGGAAAATTCATCAAACTTTTATCAGTACTTGAAACCAACTCATTAAGAGAAATACTACATCCAGGAGAAACAAGGTGATCTGCATCAGCTACTATATTTAGAATAGGGACTTTGATTTTTGACAGGTTTATCTTATTGTCGCCAACAATCATTTTGTTTTGCGCAAAAAGGTTTTTTTGATATATGTCCTTTATCCACTGTCTAAATGTCGCTCCTGCGATAGGTGGGGTGTCATACAGCCATTTTTCTATTCTCAAAAAATTTTGAACGAAACTTTCGTCCTCCAAATTATTAAACAAGGTTAGGTATTTGTTCACCCCTTGCTTGAATGGTTTAAGCGAGGCGTACAGCGAGTACAATAGCTCATATGGAAAGTTATCATAGTATGATAGTACTTTATCAATATCCATGTGCTGAGCCATGTTTTTTATTACAGTGGTATCCTTTTCGGAATCAACAACTGGTGCAATAGTGGTCAGATTTCTGACGTTTTTTTGATATATGGTGGTATACATCAAACACATTGTAGCGCCCATACAATACCCCTGCAGCGAGACCTGATCTGTGTTTTCAATATCCTTGATTATCTCTATGCAGTCATAAATGAACAAGTTAACATAATCATCGAGGGATATGTATTTATCTGATTTTGATGGCGACTTCCAGTCCAACAGGTATACATTGATTCCCTGTTCAAGCAATTTGCCTATCCAACTTTTGTTTTGCTGCAAATCAAAAATATAGGATTTGTTTATCAAAGCATAAACAATTAGTAATGGATATTTGTAGTTCTGCTCTTTGATTGGTTTGTAATGCAATAACCGAAAGAGATTTGTTTCCTTTACTACCTCATATTCAGTTAATCCCGTCTTTATGCTTTCTATGTTTGACAGTAGTTTTCTTATCTCCTTTATTTTTACAATATTTTTGGGATCCTTTACAAATGTAAGGTATTCATTTGTTAGAGTGTTATATAGTAATTCATTCATTTTTCTTCTCATTTAATTTTTTTTTTATTTCCAAGGACAATTTTTTAATTTCATACAGATTATAAAACAATGAGTCCTTCTCCTCTTTTGACATTTGTTGCCTGAATGTGATTTGGTTTGAATCAAAAAATTTTTGATAACTTTTATTTATATCTATGATGGAATTTAGCAAATTGTTGTAGCTGATGGAAAACTCAGATGACTCTAACATTGCTGAATACACGTCTTCAAAAGTGTTTATTATTATTTTTCTAATGTCCTCAGGTTTTTTTTCATCTATCAATGAAGAAACTTTGTTTAAAGCCAAAAAATACGCATTTATCATTCGCGACAAGTACAGATTAAGAAACGATTGGTATTTAATCAGCAAATTGCCGTGCTCAGTCAGAGTCTTTATATTGGTATTTGGGTCATTTATTAATGAGGTAAAAGGCCCAAAAGTTGTAAGGCTATTTAACTCTGTTACTTGCCTAAAAAAGTTTTCAAATACAGATTTAAATCTATTATCATCATTGTTATCTGTCATATCAACATCATTAACATTATTTATGCCCATGTTATTGTTATGTTCTTTACCATTGTCATTATTTTTTAACTGCAAGTTTTGTTCACCTCGAACCGAAAATGTTCATAATCACAATATTTATCATTAGCACTTATATAAAATTACATTTTAGTCATTATTAACTTTTTTATACTGATGAATTTAACCTAACAATTTTATAAGGAAAAACAATCAGAGGTCTTGGGGGTCCGTAGCTCAGCATGGACAGAGCGCCTGCCTTCTATCAGTTTAGTTTGGAAGATAGCCGGAAGTCGAGGGATCGAAGCCCTCCGGGCCCGTTAATCATACGGGTTCATATAATTCGTTATGCATAACAACAGTAGGAGAAAACATTGCCTGCTAAACTAACTACGACTGTCAACAACATTGAGATAAAAGTTGCCAACATCATCAATAGAGAGTTAATAACGGAATTTTACAATTATTTAACCAACATTGATACTTCCGAAAATTACCAAAACGGATTATTAAAAGTCATAATCAGATATGCAGAGCATTTAGGACCAAATGTAACCTTTTATCAAATCCAAAACAAAGAGCAGGTAATAAAATACTTGGATTCTAAAAGAAAGATAGAAAATGAGGATCCAGACAAAAAATGGATTACCACATGGAATGACTACCTATGGAGAATAAAGTACTTTTACAGATGGCTGTATAACGCTAAAGACAAAGGTGTAAACGCAAAATCATATGACACATGGATTACACCATCCTTTATAGACCTAAAGATGAAGATAACAAAGAGGTTAAGCCCTTATCTAGAAACAGAGATTTGGGAAAGGGATGATTTGTTTACAGTAATAAAATATGAATCCTCTAAAAGAAATAAAGCAGCATTATCTCTGCTATGGGATCTTGATGCCAGGCCACATGAAGTGGCTTTACTAAAAATCAAACACATTAGACTAAAGGAAAAATACGGTGAAGGAGAAATTCCCCATGAAGCAAAAACCGGTAGCGGTCCCCTATTGCTTACATTTTCTTTTCCATACGTAAGAGACTGGCTAAATGAACATCCATTTAAGAACTCATCCGAGGCAAGGCTAATTTGTAATCTATTGACTGGTTCACCAATCAAAGCAGATCAGATAAATGAAATAATGAAACATCTCAAACAGAAGATTATTCGCCTAATCAAGACATCGGAGATATCGGAGAAAGGTGAAATCAATAAACTAGAACATCTCCTCAAAACAAAAAAGTGGAATCCATACTGCATAAGGCACTCGGCCATAACTGCTGATTCAGACTACCTACCAGAATATGCACTAAAAAAGAAGGTCAGATGGTCAATGAACTCAAAGCAGGGCTCCCGCTACATCAAGAAAAGAATGGGCAACGAGCTAAAGAACAAGATACTAGAGTACAACGGAATAGTTATAGACTCTGCAAATAAGCAAAAACCATCTGTTCTAAATTGTCCTCGCTGTGAGCTAACTAACGCATTGGAAAACAAATACTGTTCAAAGTGCAGCTATCCATTGACGCCAGAAGCCTTTGATCAAATAAAACAGAGTGAGGAAACACGGTTTATGGATATTGAGAAGAGGTGTACAGAGAAAATAGAAAATTTAACACAAGTCATGGAAAGCAAGATACAACAAATACTGTTAAAGGTTAACATTGATAATCTAAGAAAAGGCAAATAGCAGTAAGTAAAGCAATAAGCCAATCATTTGCCTTTCTTTCTATCACAATGAATTTGGTATTGTAGATTATAAGTTGTGGCTATCGTATTTCACTTTTGTGTATCCATTTATTAATTGAGCTCTATGAATATTGCTAAAATTTTATAAATTAAAAATATGATGGCATAGATTCAATGATCTAGTTTGACAATTATTATAAAATCAAGGAATATGTTATATATTCCAACCTATTACCAAATTTAAAAACCAAGGGTAGCATTTCATATATGCATTTGAGCACAAAATATATTTTCGGTATATGTAGAGTAATACGAGATGAAATTCATCCTACACAATAGTCTATAGGTTTATATTATACACATAAGATAATTT
>JBNJLU010000220.1:0-4039 GCA_050591185.1 Candidatus Nitrosocosmicus sp. | reverse complement strand
AGATGATGATAAAGGTATCATTGTATAACCTGTTTAGAAGAATATAGATCAACAGAATAAGATGTTGCGTTAGGATAATGAATTAGGCAACAAAGCACTCTGATGTTATATAAATAAAATAATATAATATAACCAAAATTATTTTATCTAAATTTGATTAATATAATTATTTATCTTGGATAGCTTGATTATTGCCAAAAGATACGACAATCAATAAACCCCAAATGACTTAAACTTTCTTTTTCTTTTCTTTTACACAATTTAAGAAAAGATTGAGCAAATTGAGTGAGTATAATATAATTCCTCTTTCTTGACACTATTTCTTTTGTATTTAATATTTGTATTATGATAATAATTCATCAAATTGATTATAAAAAAAAGCAAAAGCCTCTTAGTAAATGGTGAATGTCTTATTTTGAATATGAGATTACATATTGTATTGGTATTGGTCTGTGCAATACTGTTTTGAATCATTATTGTGAGTGGATGAACATATTTTACCGATTACATAATAGTGAGGAAAGAAATCTCTTCATATGGATCACATTGTTTGAATATAAAAAAGGTTGGATATTGGGGGCTCTGTTCACTAAGCGTCTTCAATTCGCTGTTATGATGATCTACAAATAGATTCAGCCAATTCATTACATGCTTTAGTTTGCATTTCTTCTTTTTGCATGGAAAGTAATCATCAAAACTTTCTGTTCTGTCCTTGATGTATTGCATAGTCCTCTCAATAATGCTTTTCTCATAAGGGGAATGCAGATGATGGTTTATCTTTAAGAACCTACAGGCTTGGGGATACCAAGTGCCTCCATCTGTTGAGACCGGATGTTCACCGTGAATTTTGATTAGAATGGATATAAACCGCTCTGTTACAAACATATTCCGCTCTTTTGATATGCTTATTGCAAGGATTTCCTTGTTTTTAGGCTCGATTGCAAATCCAAAACCACATTACTTCTGAGCCAACTTTGATAACAGTCTCATCAATGACATACTCATCAACCTTTTTTTTCTTTGATGTTATTTTCCGAGGATTGTATTTTTGTATCCAGTTCCAGATAGATACATGATTTCTTTTGATAAAACAAGAAAGTCTTTCAGAGGTTCTTCTTAATGACAGGCCGGAAAAATAGAAATATAATCCATAACCAATATACTCTGAGGGTGTTCTGTTTCTTGTACCACTCATATGAGAAATAGGGTATCTTCAAGCTATAACATTTTCTTAAGTGAACAGAGCCATATGGGGAGTTCATATTATAAGAGATTTTAAAAATCTTATTTCTATTATTTGTAAAACAGTTGGAAACAGTCAACTGAAGTTTATTAAATTTATTTCTATAAACAACATTAACAATGTCTGAAAACAACAAGGATAATAACAAAAGTCAGGTAGCGGTAATAACTGGTTCAAGCCGGGGTATTGGCAAAGCTATTGCAACAGAGTTTTTCAAATCAGGATATAGCCTGGTGTTAAACGCAAGAGATGAGCAAGAACTAAATGATACCGTTGAAGATATTTTAAGAGAAGCGTTAGGAGAAGCGTTAGTAGAAGGGGACAAAAATAGGATATCTTATTTAGTAGGTGATATATCACAGGAACAAACTTGTATTTTACTGATAGAACAAGCCATTCAAAAGTTTGGCAGAATTGATGTATTGGTTAACAATGCCGGAATCCGAGGTGAATCTAAAAAAATTCATGAATTGAGTGCTAGCGAGTGGGATGAGGTTATCAATATCAACTTAAGGAGCGCATTTTTATGTACAAGAGAAGCTGTAAAGCAAATGCTAAAAAACACAAATTCAAGTGATGTGACTCTAAATGATAACAATAACAACAACTACAATTTCTCTATCATTAACATGTCCTCATATCATGAATCTGTGCCTCAGGTGGAAGGTGTTGCCTATACTGTTTCCAAGGGTGGGATGGAAATGCTAACTAAAACTGTCGCACTGGAATTAGCTGATAAAGGAATTAGAGTGAATGGAGTTGCTCCAGGCGCAATAGAAACAGAGATGCAAAAGGAGGTAATGGAAGACGAACAAAAAAAGATGCAAAAAGAAAGCAAAACACCTATGGGACGGTTTGGAAAGCCAGAAGAAATAGCTAAAGTTGTGTTATTTTTGGCATCAAAGGACGCAAGCTATATTGCAGGAACAACGGTCTTTGTAGATGGAGGCAGAGCCCTTTCCTCTTGAATATCAAGTTAAAATTCCATTATTTTGAATAATTGTGCCCTAAACAATTAAAACATAAGCATAATAAATTAATACAATTTAAAAATAGTTTAGTAATCATCTATACAATTCAAAGACATTTTGGATCTATTAACGAAGAAAATACTATCCTGTATATCTATTGAATATCTACTGAAGATATATTGGAACATCAAAGGCAAACAGCCAAACAAAAGATATTATTTATGGATTATATCTTTATTTTCTTGGTCTCTATTATAGAAATACCGCAATAGCATTAAGTGTATTTGTAGATGGGGTCAGATTTCTATTTGGAACTGGATTTAAAATTCCATCCTCAAAGAAAATCGTTAAAGAAAAGTAAGAAGATTGAAGAGTTCCTCATAGATGAGGCCTTGATTAAAGTTGTTCTAATATATGGCAGACTATGGGGGTTGCTATGGAATCTAAAAGCAACAAAGATAACCTTCAAATTGGCATGTCTTTAGAACATAATATGCTTATGCTAGAGCATTTTATTTGATCTTTGCGATATACATGTTGCGAGTATCCTATCCATGTAGACAATGGGTCATAACCAACATACTGAAAGTGCAGACTTAAACTAAGTGATAAGTCTATCTTAAATATGAGATGTGTTACTGCTAAGTTTTATAACGGTATCATATGCCATAAATCAGGCCAAATTTCCTTGTTCTGAAATTGTGCCGGAACACCCACAGTTACAATTTTCAATATCTTGCATGGAATGATGATTGCCTTTTTGGCAATTTTCACATAATTGGGATTGTGGCATTAAGAATATTTTATATCCAAAATATTTAAGTTATAACATTACAAAAAAAATAAAACTAGATGTATTTTTGTTTTTTTAAACAACATAATATCATTTAATACATAATCTCAAGAGAAGTTAATGCAAATATTATATATATAACGATTTAAATAAAAAGTAAAAGTATTATTATCTATTGCTTATTATTTTGCTTTGATTTTAGGCGACTCTGGCATTTGTTGCAGTTTATTTAGGGCAACCTCTGCAGCTTTTCTACCTGATAACAGCATCGAACCAAAAGTCGGACCCATCCTAGGTAATCCGAATGTTTCGGTTACAGACATGCCAGCAGCAATCAGACCGGGGTAAACCTCTCCGGTATAATTTACAACAGCATCCTCACCACCTTCTACCCACATTGGATTCATACCCTTCCATTCCACCAAACCTCTCTCCATCAATCTTTTAACAGCCACCGAGTCATGTCCTGTTGCATCAATAACTATTTTACTTTCAAACGCCACAGGATCAACACAGGTGATATTTCTAGGTAATGCGGAAACAGGCATCCAATTTACCACAACACCTCCAACCCTCTTGTTTTTTAATATAAGGTCATCGAATTTTGTCAATTGCAGGAATCTTACACCAGCATCACAAGCGGATGATATGAGTTTAGAGCAGGCGTTAGGCCCCCATGTTGCATAAAGATTTTCATTAACTTTTCTATATGTAACTCCTAATTCGTCCCATATCTTTTGCGCCGGAGCCCTAACGGTTACAGGATTCATCATGTATCCTCCAACCCAATATCCACCACCAAGATAATTATTTTGTTCAACAATCAAAGTTTTAACACCCTGCTTGGCCAGGTCTCTTCCTGCAAACAACCCTGCAGGACCAGCACCCAATATAATAACATCAGAATCAGTATATTCCTGAATAGTTTCGAAAAACATAGACGCTATTGAGCGAGTAATCTCCTTTTCACTTACATCAGCAAAAATTTTCTTTTCCATAGTTAAATTTCATTTATGTGGTATTAATACATTT
>JBNJLU010000219.1:0-4078 GCA_050591185.1 Candidatus Nitrosocosmicus sp. | reverse complement strand
TAAAAAGCCTAAACCCAAAACCCCATGTAACGTTGGGTTTTTATAAAAAATATCAGCATATACTGATTAAAATCATTTACCGCCATAATTCACTTATGGAGTTTAGGCATATACCCAAGAAATAAAGCTAAATATCAACCTTTATGGTTGTTCCTTTACATCTAAACCAATGGTAAACTAACACCATTTTAATCATTCAGGTTGTACAAAATAAATCATTTTTTCCTAATAATCATTTAAAAGACAATATTATCGCATATAACCCTCATGCCCTTCTAAAAGACTTCACGGTCTTCTTGATCTACATAGGCAAAGTAATTCTCTATTGCATATCAAGTAAAGGCGTTATTCTAAGCATTGCATATTGTTTTTTCTTGTTTTGCATTCACATCTGTTATACCTCAAAATTTGCGAAAACAAATCTCAACAACAATTTCATAGTATTAAAATATAAGTGACTCCCATTCGCCGAACTTTCGAATGACATAAACCCAGTCAAGCAAATATGTCATTTTGCAAACCCTAGGACCATATTAACTAGAAAAGTTATTGTTACCATCATCATAACAACATTAATGTTCTAGTGAAATGGTTATTGCTATTTGTTTGTATAAATACATGTATAACATGATATTATGAACCGTTATTCAGCTAAAGGACATAAAATCATCTTAGTCGTTTAGAACATAAATTTTAGACATATCTATTTGAACAACCCCATATATCCCACAGATTGTTTAAAGAATGCAAGGTAAAATACTAAAATGAATAAAAGTCAAACAATTTCTGTAATAGCTATAACCATATTTGCAGCTATACTTTTGGTAGGCCCAGTTGCAGATGATGCAAATGCACATAACAAAAAACACAAAGAAGAAATCTCTAAAAATAAGGATGACAAGAATGACAAGGAAGATAAAAAAGAGTATTCAAAAGACCAAAAAGAGGAAGACAACAAAAACAATAGGGCAGAGCAAGGAATTTCCCAAACTCAGTTTAGCGAGCAGTTTTCAAAATGCATTTCAGGCGGCGTAATGACACTCTCATGCAATAACGTAGACTTACAAGCAGCTGCAACCGTTGGAAACAATGCAATAGGACAGCAATAACCCTCCAATTTTTTTCCAATCAAGGCAACTCAATCAATTATGTTATCCTAGTAAGGATATTCATTGAAATTTATTTAAAACTTCAAAACATATAAATTGTTATCACACTGTTTAGACTACATCCAGCCACATCAACAAATAAGGTAAGTTCAAAAAACAACAAGTCATAGTCAACACAAATTACATTAATACATCTCAAAAAAATTTTACAGGTAGGCAATTTACAATTTCTCTATTTTAACAGTGTTCAATCACTCATAACCCATTCCAGAAAAATCCCATATGCTCACCTCAAATATATATATATAAATTAATAAGCAAACAAACACAAATCATTGAACAAGGATATATCTTGCGCTTGGGAATACCACGAAAATACCAAACATTCAGAAATTAGTGTTATGAACTCAGGACATTATATAGATTGGAGCAACCGTCCAAATCCTTTTAAAATTTATACAGAACTGCCAACGATACCGCTGCCATCAGATTTATCGACTCCATCTTTAAATGCCAATATGGCAATCAATAAATCATATTCACAATCAAATCAATCCAAAACCCTTGGCAATATTTTTGATAATACTACAACCACCAATACTAAAACCGAAACACTTACATCAAAGGATATAGCTGAAATACTTTTCTATTCAGCTGGAATTACAAGAGAAATAAAATACGATAACGGTGAATTGTATATGCGCGCCGCCTCCGCTACGGGAGCGCTCTATCCAATCGAAATCTACATAGTTTGCAAAGATATCTCGCCGGATTTAAAGGCGGGGGTGTATCACTTTAACCCTGCAGAATTTAGCCTTAAAAACATTCGCAGAGGGAATTATAGCCACACTTTAGCATCAATATCAGGAAACAATCAACATCTGTCAAAATCCACGCTTACAATAATAATTACCTCATATGCATGGAGAAATGCATGGAAATATCAAGATCGTTCATATAGGCACTGGTTTTGGGACTCTGGTGTAATAGTAGCAAATCTTCTTGCCATAGCCACATCAAAGAACATTAATGCAAAATTGATAATGGGATTCATGGATGACGAGGTGAATCGCCTCCTATCATTAGAAAAAGAGAAAGAAGCATCAATAGCTATGTTGGCCATAGATACGGAACCAATCCACAGTTTTGGTTCTGGAATCGATAATGCAAAAAAAGAAAATTTTTCAGACTCACCATCCCCAAAAAGCGTTCCCCTGTCAAGGGAAGAAACACAGTATTCTGCAATATGGAAAGCTTACGACAGCTCTAAACTAATTGATGAGAATGAGGTCAAAAAATGGGTAAATGCAGGATCAACCCAATCAGGTAATTTTTTTTCCGTTAGAGAAGATTCAACACCACCCAAAGAACAAATACTAAAAAGACAGGATTTATCAAATGACCATCAGCATTCTGATGTTCTTACCATTGGAGAAACAATATTAAGGAGGGGTTCAACCCGCAAATTTGCCAGGTCCCCTATTTCATTTCAGACTCTTTCAAGCATACTATATAACTCAACAAGAGGGATATCAACAGATTTTAAGAAAGATACAGAGTCATTGGTAGAAATTTACCTAATTGCCAACAATGTTGATGGCCTAGACACCGGAGCATATTTCTATAACCGTTATTATAATGCATTAGACCTACTAAAAGCCAAAGTATCAAGAAAAATGTCAGGATATCTATGCTTAAATCAACCTCTGTTCTCCGATGCTAGTGTGGTATTGTTTATGATGTCCAATCTAGGCAAAACTCTCAAAGTACTAGGCAATAGGGGATATAGGGCGGCCCAATTTGAGGCAGGCATCATTGCAGGAAAAATATACCTATCGTCTTATTCTCATAGAATAGGCGCATCTGGGTCCACATTCTATGACGATGCGGTAACAGAATTCTTTTCGCCTCATTCTAAGGATAAGGATACAATGATAGCAGTAGGTATAGGAGTTCCATCATATAAGGCTCGTGCAGGAAAAATCCTACCAGTCAGGTTTACAAAGGAGCAGCTAGTGAGAAACTATTCGGTTTGAACATTATGAAATCACATTTTCATATATATTATCTTAAGAAAGATAAACTAAATTAGAGAATATATCAAATGGATTTAGATATTGACTCAAAAAGCCTTGTTACTCTAAATGCAACAATAATTGGAGGATTCTTAATATTATTAACAATTTCCTCTTTTTCACCCGCTGAATTTCCTAATCGATCAATATTTGTATCCATAGCGGTTATAATAGTAATTTTTTTTTCTGCTGCATGTTTTTTTAGCCTAAACAACAAGAAGGAAAAGGCCATGAAACTTAGCAAAATAGGATTTATCTCCATTATTGCATTTATGATGTTTATAGGAACAGTTAATATCATCAATATCATCGACCCCACTATTTGGAGCAAAGAGCCCATCACATCTAAAATAGCTAGCAACAACAGCACTGCATCTAATAGTTACGAAAATACAAGGAATAACAATCAGGCCAAATAAAAAAATTTTATAAAAATGTAATTGGCTTGTGTTGAAACATTTACCTCATCCAAAACATTACGAAAAAAAGACAGAAAATATACACACATTCCCACTATCTCAAAAACCACATCAAATTAAAAGAAACATTACATATTAGTTGCATAACAGTTGCTCAAATTTCAAACAAATCTTAAACTACCAAACCACAACACAATAGTTTAATGCACATGTAATGCGAATACGGGATTTAACATAAACTTAAATATTTTTAATACTAGAAAAAATTATGACAAGATTAGTAAAAAGAGAAGGAAAAGGCCCTATGGAAGTTAAAATGGGAAATGCTAGCAAATGGATATGCATGTGCGGATTAACCAACAATCAACCATTCTGCGATGGTGCGCATAAAAAAACAGCTGGTGAAGAAGAAGGAAAAACATATCAATATAATCCGGATGGCACAAGGACAGAGGCACAATAAAAGAAGCGTTAC
>JBNJLU010000218.1:0-4083 GCA_050591185.1 Candidatus Nitrosocosmicus sp. | reverse complement strand
GTTCTTTGGGGATATGGGTACACTTGTTTTTGATATTAAGAAAATCTTTTAAGTTTTCTCCTAGGCTATTAAAGCCAAATGATACTGAAACAAAAAGTCCTTTTGTTAGCGTAATAATTCCAGCAAGAAACGAAGAAAAGTTAATTAGGAAATGTCTTTCTAGCCTTTTAAACCAAAAGCACTCTAATTATGAGATAATTGTTATAGATGATGACTCCTCTGACAAAACTATTGAAAAAATTCAATCTTTAACCAATACTGGCAAAATAAGAATAATCAAAGCAGGTAAAAAACCAGAGGGATGGATTGGAAAAAACTGGCCATGCTATGTAGGATATAAATATTCTAAAGGCAATTATTTGCTTTTTACTGATGCTGATACGATTCATTCTCCAAATAGTATTCAGGACTCGCTATTTACATTGTTGGAGGAGGAGTTAGATGTATTAACGGTTGTTCCAAATTTGATCTATCCAACTTTTATTGTTAAAATGGTTTTGCCGATTCTTTCGGTATTTATGTTTTCCAGATATTCACCAATTCGGGTCAATGACCCAAAAATAAAATTGGGATATCTTTTTGGCAGTTTTTTCATCATGTCAAAAACTATATATGAAGAAATAGGAACACACGAATCCGTCAAATCTGAAATCGTAGAAGACGGTGCGTTAGGAAAAAAAATTAAAGAATGCGGATTCCAATTAAAGATGTTCAGGGGTGAAGACATTTTAAGCGCTTTCTGGGCCCGGGATTTTCATACTCTTTGGAATTCCTTGAAAAGATTGATTATTCCCTTGTATTTTACAAACAAAATAAATTCGATTTTCCTTACGGTGGGTATATTTTTTTTAATGTTCTTCCCCTTTGTGGTTTTGGCTTATACATTTATGAACATGTTGATAAATAACGGCATCAATGACTTTTCGTTTATTTTCTTGTTTTCTTTCAGCACTCTAAATGTCTTCATGATTTATTTGACTAATTTTTATCAACTACAAAAAGCAAAAACACACAGGGTGAAATATTTTTTGGGAACCCCTATAGGCTGCTTTATGGTATCTATTTCTTTTATATGGTCGATAGTTTCTTCTGAAAATAAAGGAGTCATAAGATGGAGGAATAGGGTTTATCATTATGATAAATGATGTTGAATATTGTTTTTGCTGGTTTTACAACTAATTTCTGGCCAATGGTTTCACCATCTGACCGTATTTTTCATAGGATGTATATCCCAATCAAATTTATCATTGGGGGATCAGTTGTTTGTTATTATACAAAAATTTATAAATGACGTTGTTTTTGGGATTTAAGGGATAAAAATTCCGACTCTTTTAAGTAAATATGTTGGATTTGGGGCAAAGTTATTACTAGACGATGGAACCATATTCGATGGAATTGGATTTGGGTATCCCAAAACTGTTGCTGGGGAAATAGTTTTTAACACTGGGATGGTCGGATACACCGAAACCTTGACTGATCCTTCCTACAAGGGCCAAATTCTTTGTTTTACCTACCCGTCAATTGGAAATTACGGTGTCCCTTCCGAATCAATTTTAGATGAATATGGCCTACCAAAATATTTCGAATCAGGTAAAATACAAACGTCAGGGCTTATAGTCAACAATCTATCCACTGTCTCCAGTCATTGGACTTGTGATAAAACTTTAGATGAATGGCTATACCAACAAAAAGTTCCAGGCATCTGTGGAGTTGATACTCGGGAATTAACAAAAAAAATTCGAATTGAAGGGGTAATGAATGGCAAACTAGTAATTGATAATTATGATAAGCCCATAAGCAAAGATCAGGAAGTTGTTGATTATGATTCACATAATTTTATGAATGAGGTCTCTATTGCGGATCATAAATTTTATGGAAAAAGCTCCGATCCATTAATTGCTCTGATTGACACAGGAACAAAATTTAGTATTATAAGAAATTTGGTAAAAATGGGCTTTAGGGTTGTAAGGCTTCCTTGGAACTCAAATTATGAGCAAATAATGTCTTATAGTCCTAAAGGCATTGTCATAAGTAATGGACCGGGTGATCCTGTTATTTGTAAAGAAACAATAAACACGGCCTCTAGAATAATTGAAAATTCTTTACCTACTATGGGAATATGTTTAGGGCACCAAATACTTGCTTTAGCTGGTGGGGCAAAAACACAAAAACTGAAGTTTGGCCATCGAGGCCAAAATAAAACATGTATTGATATGGACTCGCACCACTCCTTTATAACCAGCCAAAATCATGGATATGGCGTCGAATTGGAAAGTTTGAATAACACTGAATTTGAACTATGGTTTCAGAACATCGATGACAAAACCGTTGAAGGCATTAGGCATAAATCTAAACCCATAATCGCTGTTCAATTTCACCCTGAAGCATCTCCTGGACCATACGACTGCATGTTTGTATTCAATAGATTTAAAGACCTAGTTATAAATAACGGAAATAAAATTAATTAAAAAAAGGAATGATTTTAGATCAAATATGGTATTGTTCTTGTAAACTGATATTTGTGATGATGTGGGATGCCAAAAAATAATAACATTAAAAAGGTTTTAGTATTGGGTAGCGGGGCAATAAAAATCGGAGAAGCAGGCGAAAGCTAGATTTGACATCTGGCCGCTAATTTGACTACTCTGGTTCTCAATGCCTAAAGGCTCTCAAAGAGGAGGGGATATCAAGTGTACTGATCAATCCAAACATTGCCACTATCCAAACTGACCAAAAATTTGCGGATAAGGTTTATCTATTACCAATAAACCGAAACTTTGTAGAAAGAATAATTGAGATAGAGCGACCTGACTCTATAATGTTGAGTTTTGGAGGTCAAACTGCACTCAATTGTGGAGTTGAATTATATGAAAACAATGTATTAAAAAAATATGGCGTAAATATCCTAAATACTTCTATAGATGGCATAAAAATAACCGAGGACCGACAGAAATTCAAAGACGCAATGATAAATAGTAACGTACCTGTCCTAAAGAGCGCTCCTGCGTATTCATATGATGACGCCCTTAAAATATCCAAAGATATAGGATTCCCTGTGATTATTCGTGTTGCATACACTCTGGGAGGCAGAGGCGGAGGTGTTGCTTATAATGAATATGATTTGCATGAGATTGTGCATAGGGGCCTCTCCTTAAGCATGGTTAAACAGGTTCTTATTGAAAAATACGTTGGGGAGTGGAAGCAAATTGAATACGAAGTAATGAGGGATTTTGAAGGAAACAGCGTTATTGTATGTAACATGGAAAATGTTTTAGGCATGAAAGTCCATACCGGGGATAATATTGTTGTAGCTCCATCACAGACTCTTGATAATTATGAATACCACATGCTACGGGATGCTGCATTAAGGGCAACTTCTTATTGTGGGATAGTTGGAGAATGCAACATCCAATTTGGTTTGAATCCTCTATCGGATGAATACTGTGCAATCGAAATAAACGCAAGACTATCAAGGTCATCTGCATTAGCGAGTAAGGCCACTGGGTATCCGTTGGCCTATATGGCTGCCAAGATTGGTCTTGGATATTCGCTACCTGAACTTATCAACAAAATTACTAAAGTTACATCAGCATGTTTTGAGCCATCTTTGGACTATATGGTCCTTAAAATGCCAAGATGGGATTTCAGGAAATTTGAATTAGTAAAACGAAGACTTGGAACTACAATGAAATCGGTGGGAGAGGTTATGGCAATTGGAAAAAACTTTGAAGAAGTCATTCAGAAAGCAATCAGGATGTGTGAGATAGGTAGAGATGGTTTGGTCGCAAACAGCGGTATTTTTGAAATGGATATGGGTAACAATACCCGTGATGACGGTCCAATCGATAACCAGGAGATTGAAAAAATTGAATACTCTTTGATTCATCCAGACGATGAAATTATATTTAATGTTGTAAAAGCCATAAAATTTGGATTAAGTATTGACAAGATTAATAAACTATCCTCAATTGATCCTTGGTTTTTAATGAAAATAAAAAACATCATAGATGAAGAAAATAAACTAAAAAAATCAAAATTTAACGTTTCCCTGATTTCAGAAGCTAAAAAATTAGGGTTTTCAGA
>JBNJLU010000217.1:0-4094 GCA_050591185.1 Candidatus Nitrosocosmicus sp. | reverse complement strand
AACTGGAGTAAGGATGTTTATAATCTGGTAACTAAAAGAGCATATGCATATGAAAACGCCACTGTTGAATGGGTTGATGGTAATCTTGGAAGCAAATTGACGATGAAATATCCTGGTGTTTATATGTTGGGCAAGAACGCTCATGCTGAAATCATTTCTATTGCATTTGCTGGAAAAGATCAGCATCAAGATGCTGGTGCAAAAGTTGTTCACCTGGCACCAAATACTACCTCTAGGGTAGTTAGCAAATCTGTTAGCAAAGATTCTGGCAGAACTACCTATAGGGGATTATTGCATGTTGCAAAGGGTGCCAATGGCGTAAAGTCAAATGTCCGCTGTGACGCATTGTTGCTTGATGAGTTTTCCAGAACTGATACCTATCCATATGTGGAGGTTAATGAGGATGATGCCACCATTACCCATGAGGCAACTGTGGGGAAGATTGGCGACGAACAAATATTTTACCTGATGAGCAGGGGATATTCAGAATCTGATGCGTTGAGTCTTATAGTGGGTGGATTTATGGAGCCATTTACAAAAGAACTTCCAATGGAATATGCTGTAGAACTGAACCGAATGGTGAAGATGGAAATGGAAGGCTCAGTAGGTTGACCGTCCCTTTTTCTCTTCTTTCTCTTTTTAGATAGGGCCTATAAAAAACAGGGATTTGCTATATATGATTCCTTTATCTTTAATTTCAAAAGACAACTTTAATGAGATATTGCCTGGTGGGGACGGCGAACCCGAGTGGATATCAAACAACAGAAACAAAGCAATATCACAATTTTCAAAATTACCATTTGAGGTATCTCCGCTGTATTCAAAATACACTGGGTTAACAATGCTGGAACCTGAGAAAATCTTTTTTTCAAACACTGAATCGTCTGCCTTATCAAATGATCTAAATATTCGACTTGAGGAGATAAGATCTGCACCAAGCTTGATTATTGTGGGTTCATCTGTTGCGCATATCTATGTTCCGGAACAGCTGTCCAAACAGGGCTTGATTATTTCAAGCATTGGTGAGGCTTTTGTTAAGCATCCTGAATTGTTAAGGAAACACTTTGAAGATAACGCAAATAACTATGGTGAGGATCGATTTCTTTCATTAGGGTTGTCGTCATTTCAGTCGGGCTTTTTCATTTACATTCCAAAAAACTTGGTTATCCCGGAGCCTATTAGAATAGTCTATTCTTTGAGAGATGATGGTACTTCATCAATCTGTAGGAATGTTGTAATATCTGACGTTGGCTCTAAGGCAACAGTTGTTCAGGAGCTATACTCCTCCTCCTCCTCAACACTATCTGGTATCTCTGATGATCAGGCGGGAAAATCCGATAAAAATAAAACACAACAATGCTATTTTGAGGTTTTAGAATGTGGCATTAAACCTGCATCTGAGCTTGAATTCATAACTTTGCAGGCCATGGATTTGTTTACAGTTAACGTTTCCAATAGAAAGGCATTTGTTGAACAAGATGGAAAAATGTCTTGGTACTCGGGAATGTTCGGCACGAGCTTGTGCCGATACAAAACCGATAGCATAATGAAGGGGTCGGGTGCTTCTTCTGAGGATGTCGAAATAGTTTTTGGGACTGAAAAACAGTTGTTTGACATAACCTCCAATTTGGATCATGATGGATACAGCACACGTGGCAGGGTGATGGTTAAGTCAATAATGAAAGACGAGTCTAAATCGCTTTTTAAGGGCATGATTAAGATAAGGAAAGATGCGAAAATTTCTGAGGCTTATTTGGCGGGCCATGCAATATTGTTGAACAAGGGATCGCACTCTGATGCTATTCCTGGGTTGGAAATAGAAACCAATGAAGTCAAAGCCACCCATTCGGCGTCAGTTTCTCAAATTGATGAGGAGCAAATATTTTATTTAATGTGCAAGGGCCTTGATAGGGAAAGTGCTAAACGGGAGATAGTCCATGGCTTTGTGGAGCCCCTGTCAAGAAAAATGGGTCCCTTTATTCGCGCGTGGATTAGCTATTTATTTGAAAACAAATGGACCGG
Source organism: Candidatus Nitrosocosmicus sp. (assembly GCA_050591185.1). GTDB lineage: Archaea > Thermoproteota > Nitrososphaeria > Nitrososphaerales > Nitrososphaeraceae > Nitrosocosmicus. The sequence continues at coordinate 2,072 of JBNJLU010000217.1, read as the reverse complement.
CAAGCCTCTTTTACTAAAGACCGATGAGGTTATGGCGCAAATCTTGGAAGTGGAAAAGTCCAGGTATAAGGAAACAGCAAACATATTTGAGAAGCATTATAAATATAGATAGGAGATGGGCCTTTATTTTTTACCGTTCACCAAATGTGTCTATAAAAAAAAGGGATCTGGCATAATGTCATCTGGGAATTGGGTTGATATTTCAAATTTTCTTGGCCTAAAAAAAGGCGAAATGACCGATTTTGATTATCAGGATAAAAAGATAATGATAGCAAATATCAATGGTGATTTTTTTGCTTCTGACAGGGTCTGCACCCATGCCTATGTTGACTTAACTGGTGGGTTCTTAAACGAATCTGAAAAAACTGTTACTTGCCCATTACATCTCTCTTCTTTTGATATGAAAAGTGGCAATGCGCTCAATCTTCCTGCAGAGGATCCACTGCAAGTGTATAAAATAAAAAAGGAAAAAAATAAGTTATTTATTTTACTTTAGTTTTATGCATTTCAATGCATTTCAATGCATTTCAGACAGAAAAAGAGACAAGGGCATTGAACAATCAATGATGCTGGTTTGATCTCTTCATCATCATCATCATCACCAAAATTATCATGGATCGGTATTGGTTTGAAATTGCCAAAAAGCAGACCTCTTGATTAGGGTTTTTTATCAGACAGTTTTTTACGTTGTTCCTGTTGGGATTTTTTTATATTTTTTCTGAAGGAAATTATAAAAAGTTTTCACAGTCTTTCCAATAAATGCTCTAAAGCACCCTTAACTGTGTTTTCTTTTGATTCCAAAAATTCAATGTTTCGTTTTTTTAGCTCTTCTGATGTTTTGGGCCCCAGTGAAACAATTAGTTTGATTCCTAGCGAGTCCATCAATTCTTGCCCATTTCTGATGCTCAATGGTGGTTGGATGCCTGGGTGGGGAATATCGGTGGGACTGTCTGTCATTATTTTAAAAAATGCTCTTACGGTTGATGGGCTGGTAAATAAAATGGAGTGTATGTTTTTATGGTAAATGAGATTCCCAAATTTGTTCCATTGGTATGATTTCTCTGTTTCACTAAATTCCACAGTCTCATAAAAAAAAACTTGGTCTAGACTTATATTTTTGTATGTTTTTGCTATGATGTTGTTTGATTTTTTCGATTCCATGCTTCTTGGCATCAGTACTTTGATTTTCTCTTTTCCGTTGTCTTTATCCAATTGGTCCAAAAACTCCGTGACGCTGTTTAGGGAAAATTTCGCTTTATTGTGTGGGGCAGCTAAATTTGCATTCAAGTTATACTTTTCTATTGCTTTTTTAGTCTTGGGACCTATTGCAATAAAGTTGTTCCTTATTTTGTTGTTTTCTGAAATGTTTTCCAGGATGCTCCTGGCGTTTTTTTCCATTTTAATCCGTTTAAAGAAAAAGTCAACAGAGCGAGCGCTTAGGAACACATAGTAATCATAAAAGCCCATTTCTGTTTTTTTTATTGATTCTGCTGTGTCTTTTGAGTATAATGGGACAGTAACAATAGTGGGTAATGTGATTACATTAAGAATTTTGTTTGGATGGCAACCGCTGTTTTGGCTTTGATGGGGAATATCGTCTCTTTCTATCTCTTCCCTGGTAATTGCGATGTTTATTGTTTTGTCCGTCAATTTCTTATATTTGCATTTTGTTATGGGGTCGGATCGCTTTTATAATACCAACCGATGGTATCGCTTAGGGTTACTGTGTCGCCTATTATTACAATTGAGGGGGGTCTAACGTTTCCGTCTCTTGACTTTTGCACTATGTCGCCTATTTCTCCGGTGATGATTCTCTGGCTGCTTAAGGTGCCGTTTTCAATTATGGCAACTTTGGTTTTTTCATTGATGTTTCCCTTCCTTATGTTGTCTATTATTGTTTCCAGTTTTTCCGTTCCCATGTATATAACCACGGTATCGACCGCATCAAATAGTCTGTCCCATTTTACTATTGGTGTCTTTTTTTCTGGATCCTCATGTCCCGTTACAAATGCTACCGATGAGCTGTATTTTCTGTGGGTTAGAGGAATGCCAGAATATATTGCAGCGCCTAT
>JBNJLU010000216.1:0-4099 GCA_050591185.1 Candidatus Nitrosocosmicus sp. | reverse complement strand
GGCAATTCCGCTAACAAAACACAGGAAACCCTAAAATATTATAAATACCCGCAAAAATTTCACTCCACTTTTAGAAATTATCCCGGTTTGGCTGGGCTTGAGTCCTCCATAAGGTATTTGCTTAGATTAGGCATCTCAAACATAAGTAAAAAAAACAAAAAGCTATCTAATATCTTCAGAGAGGAAATCTCAAAAATAAAGGAGATTGCCATCCATGAAGCATCTGAAGAAAGCATGCGCTCATCTATGGTTAGCTTTTCATTTAAGAATAACAACAACAGGGTAAAGGTTTTAGTTGAAAGACTGCAAGAAAAAGGGATAATATTGGCTGAAAGAGAAATTGGCCTGAAAAAAATTGTAAGGGCTTCCCCTCATTTTTATAATACTGAAAACGAAATAATAAAAACAATTAATGAGATAAAAATCATAACAAGCAAGATATAGAGCCTGTTATTTTTTTTGCCCCTGTCCTTCTATTACAATCATTGTCAGTGTAGAGCGGACCTTATCGATTTTTCTAATGTTCCATGTTATAATTTCTCTTAATTTGTCCATATCATCTGATGAAACCCTAACGATAATATCGTAAACTCCAAAAACACCGCTAACTTCCACTACTTCTGGAACTTGTTTTATTTTCTTTATTATGTCACTTTCAGCACCTAAATCACAGTTTAATAATACATAGGCAGTTGGCATGAGGACTTTAGTTGGAATAAATTATTAAACTTTTTGCAAGTTTTTTTTCAAGGTCATCATCAAAAATCCCAAAAGACGCCTATAAGAAAAATGTGTTTTGCACAATAAGTGATTATTGCGCGACTTCGACAACATATGCAAATAATTAATATACCCAATAAAAAAAACTAAATTCAAAGCGGGGGTCGCCTAGCCTGGTAGGGCGTGGGATTGCTAATCCCATGTTCGCAAGAACTCATGGGTTCGAATCCCATTCCCCGCGCCATTCTTATGGATTTATACAAAAGTGTTTATAAGCATAAGATAGACAGAGGTCTCCGAAGTAACAGAGGATTGTCGCATAATCAAGTCAGCCACAACAACAACCAAACTCAAGGAAAAAGAGAGCAAGAAGAAAGACAGCAGGAGCTGATAAGCAGAAAGATAGACTCTATAACCAAAACATGCTCCAAGCCATACTTTAACTCAATTTTAAAAAAACTTGTAGTAGCCAATTATGAGAATGCAGATACAATATGCGAATACATCATCGCTGAAGAGACGGAACTGAATATAAAAAACTCTACAAAAGAAGCAAAGATAAAGGTGATCACATGGTTGTCAAACTTTTACAACAACACGGTAGACCTAAAGCAAATGACAAAACAGGACATTCTCGGGTACCTAAGCAGTTTAAAAAAAACATTTGACGAAGACTCCTCTCAACGGTGGATTGGTTCATACAAGGGCCGGCAAATGATTCTAAACAAGTTCTTTAGATGGCTATACAATTCAAACGAAGCAGATCACAAAAAGAGAGCAACACCCCTTTGCATGAAGGGGATAAAGCAACTGCCTAGAAAAGAAATAACACCATACTCGCCTTCAGATTTATGGGAGCCAAGAGAACATCGCATTTTTTTAAATTATTGCCCAAGTATTAGAGACAGGTGCTATCATGCGTTAGCCAATGAATGTCTGCCAGGCCTCATGAGATCCTAAATCTCAAAATTAAAGACATCTTGTTTAAAAAAACTGAAGATGGCAATAGACAGTATGCGGAAGTTGTAATAAAGGGTGGCAAAACCAAACCCAGAACAATTCCACTTGTAAATTCCCTCCCTTATGTGAAAGAACTGATCAGTACCCATCCAACCGGCTCTAACGCAAACTCTTGGTTATTTGTATCCAACTCTAATAGTACTTTTGGCTCTAAATTAACCTATGATGGCATATCATATCAATACAAATCCTTTTACAAAAAAAGATATTTTCCAAAATTATTAGAAATAGAAACCACACCCAAGCCCGACAAAGACCTAATTCGACATATGTTAACCAAACCATGGAACCTATATATATTCAGGCATTCTGCCCTAACCGAAAAAAGCCAGGTATTGAAAGAGCATGTACTTCGGGATCATCCAGGTTGGACCATGTCAAGCAGGATGCCACAGGTGTATATACACTACTTTGGCAATGAATCTTCAAAATCCCTTCTTGAGCTAAAGGGTATAATCAATAAGGAGAGTATAGACCAACATAATATATTAACACCTGTTTCCTGTCCCAATTGCCAAGAACCCAACAAACCCAATTCAAAAATTTGCTCTAATTGTAATATGATATTTTCATATGATGTGTATAGTCAAACTATTGAAGAGAAGCGAAATAACGATAAAGTTATCTTGGATTTGCAAGAAAATCATAAGAGAGATATGAATTTGTTAAGAGAAGACATGGAAAACAGATTCCAACAAATTCTGTTAAAGGTTAATGTGGAGAAACTACGGACAGAGTAATATTTACAGTCTTGAAATTAGTATAAGTCATCTATCTTAATTATTTATTCAAATAATGCAGTTTGGGAGTCATCAAGATTCTTGAGATTTGAATCAATCTTGGTATTGTTTCTTGAAGCACTTTTGTTGTCTTCTGCTTTAATGTGGTCCTGGGTGTTTTTAGATGTATTTTTCTTTCTATTAGTAATGTATTTAGATACAAAAAACATTTCATCTCTAAACCCAGTATAGTTCCAATAGTATTTGTTAACGACTGTTGATATGATAAACCATGCAACACTGTTAACTATGATCGAAAACAAAAACCCATAGTAGTAGGTAATGATTATGCCAGTTATTGTTCCCCCTATTATGTAAGGCAAATAGCGCTTTACCGTGTGTTTTAGTGATGGTTCCATAAAAACTTCTGAATCTATAATAATAACAAAGTTTCTTAACACCCTAAAGTTAGGGTTTTGTCTTTACTATCCATTGGTTTTACTGTATATTAACTAGTTCAAAAAAAATAATATTGTGATTCTTAGTCGACGTGAGATGCGTTAACTTTTTCAGACGTAACCTCTCTGAAACTTGTTTGTTTCCGTTACAGGTTCCTTTTTTTACTATGACTTATTCCTTGACATAAGGTGTCTCTTTTAGTTTCGCTAATTCTAAATTTTTTGAATTAACTCCAATAAAGCTGCAAATATTAAGACAATAAATGTCGTAAAAAATATTATTGTATATGAAAAATCTAAATTACCAACAAGGATTTTAAAGGTTGCAAATACCATATAATACCAATGCTTATATAGCATGTTAACCAATAGATAATGATGACATTAAAATCAGATAATTCAACAACAAAATCAACAGGCAAAAACGACAGTAATGCAGACTTTTCAAAATATTCCTATGAAACTAACAACAACCAAAACTCTAATGATTTGAGTGAATCAATCAACAGGTCACTTGACCAAACCAAAGACAACATCAACAGGTCAATAGAAGAGTCAAGAAACCAAATTCCACGTTACAACAACATTGTCAACAGTTACCAGGAGCAATCACTGCAAACAGCCAAAGAGATCTCTGAGGAGTATATTGAGTCTCAAAAAGCAGTAATCAACTCACTTCAATCAGCATGGAGGCCATACAGTGAAAGCTTCAATGGCATGGTCACAAGCTTTGCGTCCCCTGACTCAATGACCCAAGCATACACCAAATGTGTCAGCAACTTTGCAGACAATGCAGTTTCAGCAATAAGACTTACAAACAACATGATATTCTCAAACCTTGACTCAATGAAATCAACACTGCAGCAAGCAAGAGACAACTCAAAGCACCTATCAAACCTAAACGTAAACGCAGCAAGAACCTTTGAAAACAACTCAAGACAGGTAGCATCAGCAGTCTCAGAAGCCAACTCAAACGACAACAATGACTCTTCTGCCAATAAAACCTCCTACTCCACAACAACAACAGCAACAGCAAAAAAGCAGTAAAAAATAACATCAACTATAGCCATCTTTTTTTTTAAAGATGAGAAAACATAAACCAAACACTGAGACATTTTAATGATTCCATTAGAATGGCGATTGTCTGCCACTTTATTTTTTTAAAATAGCAATTCTTATTTT